>JAWWPE010000271.1:0-16372 GCA_033850895.1 Nocardioidaceae bacterium
CAAGTCCCAGACGTTCATCTCTGCGTACGAGGACTTCAACGTCGACACCGGGCTGGCTGCCGGATTCCGTAGTCGTGCCCAGATCGGCAAGGGGATGTGGGCGATGCCCGACCTGATGGCCGACATGCTCGAGCAGAAGATCGCCCATCCGAGGGCCGGCGCCAATGCGGCCTGGGTGCCCTCCCCGACAGCGGCGACTTTGCACGCTCTGCACTACCACCAGGTCGACGTGGCTGCCGTGCAGGAGGAGCTCGCTGACCGGCCGCATCGCGGCATCGCGCCGATCCTGCAGATCCCGCTGGCCACCGACCCGTCGTGGACTGATGAGGACAAGCGCTCCGAGATCGACAACAACGTGCAGTCGATCCTCGGCTACGTGGTGCGCTGGATCGATCAAGGTGTCGGCTGTTCGAAAGTCCCCGATATCCACGACGTGGCCCTGATGGAGGATCGCGCGACGCTGCGCATCTCCAGCCAGCTGCTGGCCAACTGGCTCGCCCACCGCGTCATCACCGAGGACGACGTGATCGCCGGGATGCACCGGATCGCCCCCGTTGTCGACCGGCAGAACGCCGGCGATCTGGGCTACCGACCGCTGATCGGTGCCGATGGCCCCGGGCTTGCCTTCGAGGCTGCGCGCCAGCTGATCCTCGATGGCGCGAGGCAGCCCAATGGCTACACGGAGCCGATCCTGCACCGCTTACGGCGTGAGGCCAAGCAGCGAGGCTGACGCCGTTTTTCATCACTGCGGGGTCGCATGAGAGACTGGTACGTCCCTGTGGCGCCGGTCGTACGGTGGTCCGCAACGCCCCATTTGCCCCATTCAGCACACGCAGGAGTCAGTCACGTGAAAAGCAGCACCGAGACCCTGAGCCCCACGCGGGTCAAGCTCACCATCGAGGTGCCGTTCGAGGAGTTCGAGCCCAGCCTCGAGGCTGCCTACAAGACGATCGGTTCCCAGATCACGATCCCCGGCTTCCGCAAGGGCAAGGTTCCCTCGGCGATCGTCGACCAGCGTGTCGGCCGGCCCGCCGTGCTCGACGAGGCCATCAACAGCGCGCTGCCGCAGTGGTACAACCAGGCGCTCCAGGACACCAAGACCCAGCCGCTGAGCCAGCCCGACATCGACCTGGCGAAGTTCGTCGACGGTGAGCCGATCGAGATCACCGCCGAGCTCGATGTACGCCCCGAGCTGATCCTCCCCGACATCTCCAAGATCGAGGTCACGGTCGAGGACGCGGCCGTCACCGACGCCGACGTCGACCTGCAACTCGACGCCCTGCGTGAGCGCTTCGCCACGTTCAGTGAGGTCGACCGCCCGATCGAGGACGGCGACTTCGTGACGATCGACCTGTCCGCCTCCGAGAACGGCGAGCCGATCGAGGCTGCCCAGGCCGAAGGCATGCCCTACACGGTCGGCAAGGCCGTGATGCTCGAAGGCCTCGATGAAGCGCTGATCGGCCTGAAGGCCGGCGAGTCCAAGACGTTCTCGACCCAGCTCGTGGGTGAGCTCGCGGGCAAGGATGTCGACGTCACGGTCACGGCCAAGGACGTCAAGCAGCAGCAGCTTCCCGACATCGACGACGAGTTCGCCCAGACCGCCTCGCAGTTCGACACCGCCGAGGAGCTCAAGGCCGACCTCACCGAGAGGGTCACCCGCGGCAAGCGCATGGAGCAGGCCAACGAGGCCCGCGACCTGGTCCTCGACGAGATCGTCGCCAAGGTCGACGCGCCCCTGCCGGACGCCCTGGTGGCCGACGAGCTCAACTCACGTCGCGAGCAGATCATGCAGCAGCTCGCCTACGCCGGTATTCCGCTGGAGACCTACCTCGAGGACGAGGGCCAGACGGCCGAGGAGTTCGAGGCCGATCTCGATCGCCGCGTGCGCGAAGCCCTGATCGCCCAGTTCGTGCTCGACCAGATCGTTGCGGCCGAGGAGTTCGGCATCGATGACGCTGAGCTGTCGAGCCACATCATGCGCCGCGCGCAGCAGTCGGGCGAGGACCCCAACTCCTACATCCAGCACATCATGGAGCACAACCACGTGCCCGAAATGGTGTCCGAAGTCCTGCGTGGCAAGGCGCTCGCCTCGCTCGTCGAATCGGCCAAGGTCAAGGACAAGTCCGGCAACGTCATCGACCTCTCGCGGCTGATGGCCGACGGCACGATCCGCGAGGACGAGCCCGAGGGCGGCACCGACTCTGCTGGCACGATTACGGTCAAGAAGCCTGCCAAGAAGGCCGCCAAGAAGACCGCGGACGAGACCGCGGACAAGGCCGACACCGACGAGGCGTGACCAGAAACTCCCCTCAGGGAGTTTCAACCGGGCATGGATACCGGCAGTATGTAGCCATGCCCGCAGACACCGCACGTACGACTGACGTCGCGGCACTGGCTCTCGACTATGGCGACCGCCTGATCGTCGGGACCGTGCGCGATCTGCATCGTGCTGTCTCGACGCGGGCCTTTCGGGCGACCCGGGTGGTCGGTGGCCACGTGCCGGAGTCGCTCCATGATGCCGTCGTGACCTCGCTCTACGGCGCAATTTCGGGAGCCCTGCGGCTGTCCAGCGGTTCCGTGCGGGCACTGGCGTCGAAGGGCGTCGGCCGGCCGATCGAGGACACCCGTCGCGGTCGCCTCATCGTGGCGGCGGTCAACGGACTGATCGGCGATGAGCTCCGCATGCTCGACGACCCACAGGCCATCACGATGGCGATCCGGGTCGACGGCGCGGACGTGCCGGCGACTGGCTGGCCGCTTGCCGAGGCGTTCCGCGACGGCACCAGCCATCCGGTCGTCTTCCTGCACGGCCTGTGCGAGAACGACGAGTCGTGGAGCAACTCGGCCGAACGCTGGGGCACGACGTACGCCCAACGCATCGTCGCCGAGACTGACGGCACCCCGGTCATGGTCCGCTACAACACCGGCCTGCACATCTCCGAGAACGGAAAGCATCTCGACACCCTGCTCCAGCAGCTGGTGGAGTCCTGGCCGGTCCCGGTCACCCGCATCACCCTGGTGGGTCACTCGATGGGCGGCCTGGTCGTACGCGCCGCCACCAACCACGCGACCGCCTCCGGTCAGACCTGGCAGCACCTCGTACGCGATGTGGTGTGCCTCGGCACGCCGCACGCCGGCGCCAATCTGGAGAAGGTCGCGCACCTGGGTTCGCGGCTGTTGCGATTCTGGCCCGAGTCGAGCCCGTTCAGCTCGATCCTGGAGAGCCGTTCGGCCGGCATCGTCGATCTTCGTCATGGCTACATCACCCAGGACGAGTGGGAAGGCCAGGACCTCACCGGCCAATGGGGTCTGGACCGCATCGCTGCCGCGCCACTCGCGCACGCGGAGTACCACTTCGTCGCGGCCACCCTCGGCGCGACGCAGGGCCATCCGTTGAGCTCGGTGCTCGGGGACCTGCTGGTGCACTTCTCGTCCGCGACCGGTGTGGGCAAAGCCGGCCCGATCGTCGACGGCGCACGGTTCGAGTACCTCCCGAGCGTCCACCATTTCGCCTTGCTCAACCACCCACGGGTGGGAGACTGGCTCGTCGAGTGGCTCAATGCCCGTACGCGCACGATGCGTGCGCTCCCCGCGGCTCCGCGGCACGCGTAGCCAGCCCCATCCGCACCACCGAGGAGATTCATGCCCAATCAGCAGCTCATCGAGGGAAGCGTCGAGATCGCCGCACCGCCGGAGAAGGTATGGGCATTGGTCTCCGATCTTCGGCGTATGGGCGAGTGGAGCCCGCAGTGCAGTCGGATGATCGTGCTCGGCCGCGAGATCAAGCTCGGCACCCGCACGCTCAACGTCAACCGGCACGGCAAGCTCCGCTGGCCGACCACCGCCAAGGTCGTGGCATTCGAGCCCAACAAGAAGCTCGCCTTCCGGATCGTCGAGAACCGCAGTGTGTGGACGTACGACCTCGAGGAGACCGCCACCGGCAGCCGGCTGACCGAGAGCCGGACGACTCCTCGCGGCGTGGCGAAGGCGTCCAATCTGAGTACGGAGAAGCTGATGGGCGGCACCGACAACTTCGAAGTCGGTCTCGGCTCCGGCATCAACGAGACGCTCGAGCGCATCAAGGCCGCTGCAGAGGCGGGTGCGTGATGGGTCAGCCACCGCTCGAGTCCTCGGTCGACATCGCCGCGACGCCGGATGCCGTATGGGCCGCCGTCACGGATCTCAAGGGCATGGCCAGGCGCAGCCCGGAGCTCGTCGGGATGTGGCTGCTCGGCAAGCCCAAAGCGGGCCGCCGCAGCATCAACCTCAACCGTCGCAAGGGATTCGCCTGGCCGACCACGGCTCGCATCAAGCAGTGGAAGCCGCCGTCGAACGACAACGGACGCGGCGCGTTCGTGTTCCACGTGTGGCCGACCAATGTCGACTGGTCCTACGAGATCGAGCCGACCGCGACGGGCACCCACCTGGTCGAGCGCCGCACGGCACTCGTCGACCCGTCGCTGTCCGTACGCGTCACGGCGAAGCTCGCGCTCGGTGGCGCCGACAACCACGACAAGGAGCTGTGCGACGGCATGGACCGGACGCTCGCGGCGATCAAGACCGAGGTCGAGGCCTAGCTAGCGATCCACCAGGGTCAGCTCGAACGCATACAGGTCGGGTCGATAGGCGTGCCGGCCGTACTCGACCGCGCGGCCGGCATTGTCGTACGCCGTGCGCTGCATCGTCAGCAGGGGGGCGCCGCGCTTCTCGTGCAGCATCGTTGCCTCGCCGGGGGCCGCTCTGCGTGCGCCGATGCGCTGGCGGGCGACCCGCATCAGCACGCCGGACTCGCGGAGGTGCGCGTACAACCCGGTCTGCGACAGGTCGACCGCCTCGAGGTCGATGACATCCACCGGGATGAAGTTGTGCATCAACGCGAGGGGCTCCTTGCCGACGAAGCGCAGGCGCTCGAGTGACCACACATCGGCGCCGATCTTGACCTGCAGCTCGCGGGCGACGTCCTCGTCGGCGGCCACCTTGCCGACCTCGATCACCGTGGTCCGCGGTTTCTGGCCGGCGGCGCTGAGATCGTCGAACAGGCTGGTCAGCTCGACCGAACGGCGGATCTTGCCGTGCACGACCTGGGTCCCGACGCCGCGTTTGCGTACGAGCATGCCCTTGTCGACGAGCACCTGGAGTGCCTGACGCATCGTCGGGCGGGAGAGCCCCAGCTCCTTTGCCAGGGAGATCTCGTTGTCGATGCGCTCACCCGGTGCGATCGTGCCGTCGATGATCGCCTTCTCGAACTGCTCGGCCACCTGGAAGTACAACGGCACGGGGCTCGCACGGTTGAGGGTGAACCTGGGCCCGGCCATGGCGTCACTGTAGCGACGTTTGACGTGACGTCAATATGTCATGACAAAGTGTTGACAAGGGCTGTGACTGCCGACACACTCAGGGCATACTTTGTCACGACAAATGCGATTCAGAAGGACGACGATGACGTTGAGCGTGCCCGGCCCGACCGAGCTGAAGGTGGCCGGTGCTCCGATTTCGTGGGGCGTGTGTGAGGTGCCGGGCTGGGGTTACCAGCTGCCTGCCGAGCGGGTCATGGCGGAGATGGAGCGGGTCGGTCTGGCCGCGACCGAGTTCGGACCGGATGGATTCCTCCCGGAGGACCCCGCGGCCCGCAAGGCATTTCTCTCGACGTTCCACCTGCAGGCCGTCGGCGGCTTCGTCCCGGTGCTGGTGAGCGATCCGGCGCACGATCCGTTGCCGGAGGTCGACGCGTTCATCGACATCTGCCTGGCCACCGGCGCCGGTGTCGTGGTGCTCGCGGCGGCGACCGGGGTGGACGGCTATGACGACCGGCCCGTGCTGGACGAGCTGCAGTGGAAGACGCTGCTCACCAACCTCGACCGGCTCTCCGACCATGCTGCGGCTCGTGGGGTGACTGCCGTGATCCATCCTCACATCGGGACGCTGGTCGAGTCCGCCGAGGACGTGCAGCGCGTGGTCGACGGGTCGCACATCGGATTCTGCATCGACACCGGCCACCTCGCCGCTGCCGGCGCAGACCCGGTCGCGATCACGATCGCCAACCTCGATCGGGTCAAGCACGTGCACCTCAAGGATGTTGACGCGGAGATCGCCGCGAAGGTCATAAGCAAGGAGATCACCTTCTCCGACGCTGTCGCGGCCGGCATGTGGCGGGTCCTCGGCACCGGCGACGTCGACATCACCGCGATGGTCGGCGCGCTGCGGGCATCGGGCTATGACGGGTGGTACGTCCTGGAGCAGGACGTCATGTTCAAGCACGGCGAGCCCGAGGGCGAGGGCCCGATCTCCGATGTTCGCGCCTGCCTGGCATACGTGGAGGCGGTGCTCGCGTGACCGGGTTCGAGCTCATCACGATGGGGCGGGTGGGTGTCGACCTCTACCCGGAGCAGGTCGGTCTCGGTCTCGAGGACGTCACCTCGTTCTCCAAGTCCCTCGGAGGGAGCGCGACCAATGTCGCCGTCGCTGCTTCGCGGCTCGGGCACCGGGTCGCGGCCATCACGCGTACGGGCAACGACCCGTTCGGACGGTTCGTTCGTCGAGCCGTCGCCGGCTTCGGCGTCGACGACCGGTATGTGAGCGCGGTCGACGGACTGCCGACACCCGTCACGTTCTGCGAGATCCTGCCGCCTGACGACTTTCCGATCTACTTCTACCGCGAGCCCAAGGCCCCGGACCTCGAGATCAGCGTCGACGAGCTGGACTTCGACGCGATCCGGGCCGCGGACGTCTTCTGGATCACCCTCACCGGACTGTCGCAGGAGCCCAGCAGGGAAGCGCATCTCGCCGCCCTCGAAGCGCGATCGGACGGCGAGGGCATCACCGTGCTCGATCTGGACTACCGCGCGATGTTCTGGGACTCCCCGGAGCAGGCGAGCGTCCAGGCGCAGGCCGCACTCCGACTCGTCACGGCTGCTGTCGGCAACCGGGAGGAGTGCGAGGTCGCCGTGGGGGAGACCGAGCCCGCGGCCGTTGCCAAGGCCCTGCAGGGGCTGGGTGTGGATCTCGCCGTGGTCAAGCAAGGGCCGGCAGGGGTGCTCGGCGTACGCGGTGAGGAATCCGTCGTCGTCCCGCCCGTACGGGTCGACGTCATCAACGGGCTCGGTGCGGGCGATGCGTTCGGCGGAGCCTTGGTTCACGGCCTGCTGGGTGAGTGGGACCTGACGCGAACGCTCCAGTTCGCGAATGCCGCGGGTGCGATCGTCGCGGGAGAGTTCCTGTGCGCCGACGCGATGCCGTCCGAGTCACAGGTCGACGCCGTACTTGCGCGGGGGAGAGTGTGATGGCCGGCCTGACACCGCAGGACATCGAGAAGATCGTGATGCTGCGCGCGAACCGGCCCGACCGCATCGCCGAGCTTGCGGCCGCACGCCAACAGCCGGCCGGCCTCGTCGGCCAGACTGGACGCCTGCTCCTGGTGGCTGCCGATCACCCGGCACGCGGAGCGCTCCGCGCCGGCGCGAACGCGCTCGCGATGGGTGACCGGGCCGAGCTGCTGAGCCGTATCGTCCGGGTGCTCGACCGGCCCGGTGTGGACGGCGTCCTCGGGACGGCCGACGTCATCGAGGACCTGCTGATGCTGGGTGCGCTCGAGGGCAAGGTGGTCATCGGCTCGATGAACCGCGGCGGGCTCGCCGGCACGGTCTTCGAGATCGACGACCGTTTCACCGGATACGACGCGGCGTCGATCGCCCGGGCGGGCTATCAGGGCGGCAAGATGCTGTTCCGGATCGATCCGACCGACGCGGCCACCGCGGTCACGATGCAGTCGGCCGCCGACGCGGTCAGCGCCCTCGCCGAGCACCGGGTGATGGCGATGGTGGAGCCGTTCATCTCCCGTCGCGATGAGTTCGGTCGCATCCGCAACGACCTGACGACCGAGGCCGTCGTCCGCTCGGCCACGGTCGCCGCGGGACTCGCGAGCACGTCGGCGTACACCTGGCTCAAGCTGCCGGTCGTCGAGCGTATGGATGTCGTCCTCGCCGCCACGACCCTCCCGGTCGTGCTGCTCGGCGGTGAGGTCTCCGATGACCAGGACGCGCAGTTCGCGGCGTGGTCCAAGGCCTTGGGGAGCCCGAACGTGCGCGGCATGGTCGTGGGCCGATCGCTGCTGTTCCCGCCCGATGGCAAGGTCGAGTCCGCGGTCGATGCGACGGTGGAGATGATGGCTACGTGAGCCTGGTGTTGAGAAGCGGCGAGTCTGCGCACGCGCCGTACGCCCTGGAGATCACGCCCGCATCCGCTGGATGGGGCTATTCCGGGCTGCGCATTCTCGAGCTCGATGCCGGCCAGACCGAGGTCTTCGGCACGGACGACGCCGAGACCATCGTGATCTCGCTCAGCGGATCGGCTGCCGTCAGCGTCGACGGACACACGTACGACCTCGAGGGCCGCGAGAGCGTCTTCGCCGGCGTCAGCGATGCGGTGTACGCCCCACGCGACGCCGAGGTCACGATCACCAGTGATGCCGGTGGCCGCTTCGCGCTCAGCTCGGCGAGGTGCGAACGCCGGCTCGCCGCCGCATACCTGCCCAAGGCCGACGTGCCCATCGAGCTGCGTGGCGCCGGCCAGTCGAGCCGCCAGGTCAACAACTTCGGCATCCCCGGAGTGCTGGACGCCGACCGCCTGATTGCCTGCGAGGTGCTCACGCCGGCTGGCAACTGGTCGTCCTGGCCGCCGCACAAGCACGACGAGGAACGTGAAGGCGAAGCGGTGCTCGAGGAGATCTACTACTTCGAGATCGCCGGTGGACCCTCCGGACCCGGCGTGGCGTACCAACGGGTCTACGGTCACGAGGGTGCCGACATCGACGTGACCGCCGAGGTCCGCAGCGGCGACGCCGTGTTGATCCCACACGGCTGGCACGGCCCCTCGATGGCTGCGCCGGGCTACGACCTCTACTACCTCAACGTGATGGCCGGTCCCGGCGCCCAACGCGCGTGGCTGATCTGCGACGATCCGGCCCATGCGTGGGTCCGTGACAGCTGGGCCGACCAGCCGGTCGACGCGCGGCTGCCATTCAGTGCTCAGACCGTGGGGGGAGCGGCATGACCCAGCGGCTCACCGTCGGCCAGGCGATCGTCCGTTTCCTGGAGATGCAGTACGTCGAGCGCGACGGCGTCGAGAACGCGTTCTTCGCGGGTTGCTGGGGCATCTTCGGCCACGGCAATGTCAACGGTGTCGGGCAGGCGCTGCTCGAGCGCGAGGTCTCGGGCGAGCCGTCCCACCTGCGCTACTTCCAGGGCCGGAATGAGCAGGCGATGGTGCACGCCGCCGTGGCCTATGCGCGGCAGCGCGACCGGCTCGCGGCGATGGCGGTGACCGCCTCGGTCGGTCCCGGCGCCACCAACATGGTCACCGGCGCAGCCCTCGCGACGATCAACCGCCTGCCGGTCCTGCTGCTCCCCGGTGACGTGTTCGCCACGAGGGTCGCCAATCCGGTGCTCCAAGAGCTCGAATCCCAGGCCAGCGGCGACGTCTCGGTCAACGACGCCTTCCGTCCCGTGTCCGCCTACTTCGACCGCGTACACCGCCCCGAGCAGCTGGCGCCTGCCCTGCTCAACGCGATGCGGGTGCTCACCGATCCCGCTGCCACCGGTGCCGTGACGCTCGCCCTGCCCCAGGACGTACAAGCCGAGGCGCTGGACTGGCCCGACGAGCTGTTTGCCCGCCGGGTCTGGCACATCGCCCGGCCCGTCCCCGAACCTGCCGCCCTCGACCGGGCGGTGACGGCGATCCGCGCCTCACGCAAACCACTGGTCGTGGCCGGAGGCGGCGTCACCTACAGCCGCGCCAACGACGCGCTGCGTGAGTTCGCCGAGGCGACCGGAGTGCCCGTCGCGGAGACCCAGGCCGGCAAGGGTGCGTTGGCGTACGACCACCCGCAGGCTGTCGGGGCGATCGGCGCCACCGGGACGACCGCCGCGAACGCCCTGGCGGCTGAGGCGGACCTGATCATCGGCGTCGGCACGCGCTACAGCGACTTCACGACCGCATCGCGCACGGTCTTCGCCGGCGAGGATGTGCGCTTCGTCAACCTCAACGTGTCGGCATTCGACGCCCACAAGCTGTCGGCCACGAGCCTCGTCGCGGACGCCCGGGAGGGCCTGGTGTCCCTGACCAAGGCGCTGGACGGATGGCGTACGGATTCGGCCCACACCGCGCGGGCCACGGCCTTGGCCGCGGAGTGGGACACGATCGTCCAGGCGGCATACGACCGCGACGACTCACCGTTGCCGGCACAGTCCGCCGTCATCGGTGCCGTCAACGAGCTCTCGGACCCGCGCGACGTCGTGGTGTGCGCGGCCGGCTCGATGCCGGGCGACCTGCACAAGCTGTGGCGTACGCGTGACCGCAAGGGCTATCACGTGGAGTACGGATTCTCCTGCATGGGTTATGAGATCGCCGGCGGGCTCGGGGTGAAGCTGGCGACCCTGGACACCCACGACGAGCGCGACGTGTTCGTCATGGTGGGCGACGGCTCCTACCTGATGATGAACACCGAACTCGTCACGGCGGTCGCCGAAGGCATCAAGCTCATCGTGGTCATCGTCCAGAACCACGGCTTCGCGTCGATCGGTGCCCTGTCGGAGTCGCTCGGCTCGCAGCGATTCGGTACGCAGTACCGCTACCGCACCGCGACCGGGCTCGACGGCGACCGCCTTCCCGTCGACCTGGCAGCCAATGCGGCCGGCCTCGGCGCCGACGTCCTCTCCGCATCCTCGATGGGGGACTTCCGGGCCGCCGTCCTCAAGGCGAAGTCGTCCACTCGCACGACCGTGATCCACATCGAGACCGACCCACTCATTCCCGCACCCGACAGCCCGGCGTGGTGGGACGTCCCGGTTGCCGAGGTATCGGCGCTCCGATCGACTCAGGACGCACGCGTCGCCTACGACGAGCACAAGACCCACCAGCGCACCCACCTTGCGCCACCAGACGAGAAGGAACTGTCATGACGACGTACGAACACTGGATAGGCGGCAAGTCGACGCCGGGGGAGAGCGACCGGTTCGCCGATGTCTTCAATCCCGCCCTCGGCGCTCCGCAGAGCCAGGTGCGCCTCGCGACCTCCGCGGATGTCGACCTCGCGGTGAGCGCCGCGCGATCGGCGTTCGAGACGTGGAGCGAGTCGTCGGTCACCGCGCGGTCGCGGATCATGTTCGACTTCCGCCAGCTGCTGGTCGAGCACGAGGACGAGCTGGCGGCGGTGATCTCGTCGGAGCACGGCAAGACGCTCGACGACGCCAGGGGTGAAGTCGTACGCGGCCGGGAGGTCGTCGAGTTCGCCGCCGGCATCCCGCAGCTTCTCAAGGGCGACTTCAACGATCAGGTGTCCACCGGCGTCGATTCGCACACATTCCGACAGGCGCTCGGCGTGGTCGCCGGGATCACCCCGTTCAACTTCCCGATCATGGTGCCGATGTGGATGCATCCCGTCGCGATCGCCTGCGGCAACACGTTCATCCTCAAGCCGTCCGAGCGCGACCCTGGCGCCTCCGACCTGGTGGCGCGGCTCTACCAGGAGGCCGGGCTGCCCGACGGCGTCTTCAACGTCGTGCACGGCGACAAGGTGGCGGTCGACGCGATCCTCGAGCACTCCGACATCGACGCGGTGTCATTCGTCGGCTCCACGCCGATTGCCAAGTACGTCCACGAAGGCGCTTCCCGCACGGGCAAGCGGGTGCAGGCCCTCGGCGGCGCCAAGAACCACGCCGTGGTCATGCCCGACGCCGACCTGGACTTCGCCGCCGATCACATCGTCGCGGCCGGATACGGCTCGGCCGGTCAGCGCTGCATGGCGATCTCCGCGGTCGTCGCCGTCGGCCCGTCGGCCGATGCGCTGGTCGAGAAGATCCGCGAGCGTACGGTCGTGCTGACCGTCGGCGCAGGTGACGAGCCCGGAGTCGAGATGGGCCCGGTCGTCACCGGGGAGTCGCGCGATCGGGTCAAGTCCTATGTGGGCCAGGGCGTCGAGGCCGGCGCCACCCTCGTGGTCGACGGTCGTGACCTGGTCGTGGAGGGCCATGAGAACGGTTTCTTCGTGGGTCCGTCGCTCATCGACGACGTCACCACCGACATGTCGGTCTACACCGACGAGATCTTCGGGCCCGTGCTCGCCGTGTTGCGGGTCCCCACCCTGGACGCCGCGATCGACCTGGTCAACGCCAATCCGTACGGCAACGGCACCGCAGTTTTCACCTCCTCGGGCGAGGTGGCACGCACCTTCCAGCGCAAGGTGCACGTGGGAATGATCGGCGTCAACGTGCCGGTCCCAGTCCCGATGGCCTTCCACTCCTTCGGGGGCTGGAAGGACTCATTGTTCGGCGACCACCACATTCATGGTCCCGAAGGAGTGAGGTTCTACACCCAGGCGAAGGTGGTCACCACCCGGTGGCCGCACGTCAGCGAGGATTCTCTCGCCCAGCTCAACTTCCCGACGGCACACTGACGCCGGGTTCCACCAGGAAGAGACAGGAACACATCGATATGAAGAAGTTCAAGCTCGTCGGCGTGATCGTCGCCGTGGCCGCCGTGCTCGCTGCCTGCAGCGGCACCGGTAGCGACAACGGCAAGGCCGACACGTCCAAGACGAAGAACCTCACGTACGCCGTCATCACGCACGGCGCTCCGGGCGATGCCTTCTGGGACCGGGTCAAGTCCGGTGCCGAGCAGGCCGGGAAGGACTATGGCGTCAAGGTCGAGTACAGCTCGGACGCGGACCCGGCCAAGCAGTCGCAGCTGATCGATGGCGCCGTGGCCGACAAGGTCGACGGCATCGTCGTGTCGATGGCCAACCCGGACGGTCTCGAAGCCTCGGTGAAGAAGGCTGTCGCGGCCGGCGTCCCGGTCATCACGATCAACTCCGGCGTCGATCAGTTCAAGGCGTTCGGCGCGATCACGCACATCGGCCAGACCGAGACGATCGCCGGCGAAGCGGTCGGCGAGCGACTCAAGACGTTGGGGCAGAAGAACGTCATCTGCGTCATTCAGGAAGCCGGCAACGTCGGTCTCGAGCAGCGCTGCAAGGCCGTTGCCGACAAGGAAGGCGGCACGGTCAAGAACCTGCAGGTCGATGGCACGGACGACAACTCCGTCCAGTCCACGATCACGTCCAAGCTGCAGGCCGACAAGTCGATCGACACCGTGCTGACCCTCGGTGGCCAGTACGCGATCGATGCCGTCGCCGCCGTCAAGGAGTCCGGCAGCAAGGCCAAGGTGGCGACGTTCGATCTCTCCGAAGACGTCATCAAGGACATCCAGGCCGGCTCGATCCTGTTCGCCGTCGACCAGCAGCCCTACGTCCAGGGCTTCCTGGGCGTCACCGGCCTGTACCTCAAGTCGATCAACGGCAATGACATCGGTGGTGGGCAGCCGATCAACTCCGGTCCGGCCTTCATCACCAAGGACAATGCCGCAGCCGTCCTGAAGTACGCCGCGAACGGAACTCGCTGATCTGATCCGTGGGGTCCGGCATGGCTGTCTGCATGCCGGGCCCTGCGGCTCCAGCCAAGAAACGGAGCCACACATGACCACCGCCACCCTCGACGACGAGCGGATTGTCCGTACGTCGACGATCACCACGCTGCTGAAACGGCCGGAGATCGGTGCCCTCGTCGCCGCGATCGCCATCTTTGCGTTCTTCGCGGTCAGCACCGACGTGTTCGCAACGCCCTCGGGCTCCAGCACCTGGCTCCGCGGGGCGTCGACGATCGGCGTCATGGCGGTTGCCGTGGCACTCCTGATGATCGGCGGGGAGTTCGATCTCTCCGCCGGCGCCATGACCGGCTTCACCGGCCTCGTCGTGGGTGTCCTCACCAGGGAGTACGGCGTCAACATCTGGGCAGCGATCCTGATCTCATTGGCGTTCGCGCTGGTGGTCGGCTTCATCAACGGGTTGCTGGTCATGCAGACGGGGCTGCCGAGCTTCATCGTCACGCTCGGCACGTTCTTCGTGCTGCAGGGCATCGACCTCGCCGGCACCAAGGCGCTCACCGGGCAGGTCGCGATCCAAGGGATGACCCAGGTGCCGTTCTACGACCAGGCGAAGAAGATCTTCGGCTCTGCATTGCAGATCCAGCCCCACTGGTTCAACCTGAACCTCGGCCTGTTTCATCTCGATTTCGACTGGCAACGCCCCATGACGATCTACGCCTCGGTGTTCTGGTGGATCGGCGTGACTGCGGTCGCCACCTGGATCCTGCTTCGTACTCGCACCGGCAACTGGATCTTCTCGGTCGGTGGTGCGCAGGTCTCGGCGCGCCAGATCGGCGTGCCGGTCTTCAAGACCAAGATCGGCCTGTTCATGACGACCGCAGGTGCCGGCTGGCTGGTCGGCATGCTGCTGTTGTTCACGACGTCCACGGTTCAGAGCAACACCGGCGTGGGCCAGGAGTTCATCTACATCATCTGCGCCGTTGTCGGCGGCTGCCTGCTGACCGGCGGCTACGGATCGGCGATCGGCGCAGCTCTCGGGGCCCTCATCTACGGCATGGTCAACCAGGGGATCGTCTACTCGGGCTGGGACAACAACTGGCTCAAGGCATTCCTCGGCGTCATGCTCCTCGGTGCGGTGCTCCTCAACGAATGGGTACGCAAGCGAGCGGAGACAGCACGATGAGCGCGACCAACGAACCAACCCCGACAGCAGACCCGACCCCGAACGTGTCCGAGCCATCTGCTCGAGGGACCAAGGTCGTCGAGGTACGCAGCATCGGCAAGCGCTACGGCAACATCATCGCGTTGAGCGACATCTCTACGTCCGTACGCGCGGGTGAGGTCACCTGCGTGCTGGGCGACAACGGCGCCGGCAAGTCGACGTTCATCAAGATCCTCGCCGGAGCGCACGAGCACTCCGACGGTGAGCTGCTGATCGACGGTGAGCCGGTGCACCTGTCGAGTCCGCGCGCGGCCCTCGAGCTCGGCATCGCGACGGTCTACCAGGACCTCGCGGTGGTGCCCCTGATGCCGGTATGGCGCAACTTCTTCCTCGGCAGCGAGGTCGTCAAGGGCTTCGGGCCCTTCAGGAAGCTCGACATCGACTTCATGAAGAAGACCACCAAGTCCGAGCTGGCCGCGATGGGCATCGACCTGCGCGATGTCGACCAGCCGATCGGCACGTTGTCCGGCGGGGAGCGCCAGTGCGTGGCGATCGCCCGTGCCGTGTACTTCGGCGCTCGCGTCCTGATCCTCGACGAGCCGACCGCCGCGCTCGGGGTCAAGCAGGCCGGCGTGGTGTTGAAGTACATCGCCAAGGCTCGTGAGCGCGGCCTCGGCGTCGTCTTCATCACCCACAACCCGCACCATGCGTACCCGGTGGGCGATCGCTTCATCCTGCTGCGCCGCGGCAAGAGCATGGGCGACTTCCCCAAGGCCGAGCTGACCCTCGAGGACCTCACCTCGATGATGGCCGGTGGCGCCGAGCTGGAATCGCTCGCCACCGAGCTCGCCAACACGATGGGTGCGGACTCGACGATCGCCCAGGAGATGAAGTCCGGGGCTGAGGCGTGACCCGCGAGCTGCGGGTGGGGGTCGTCGGATTCGGCTGGATGGGGCAGGTGCACGCACGGGCGCTCAGCCGGCTCACCCAGCACTACTCCGACAGCCCACTGCAGCCGAGGCTCGTCGCGGTAGCCGACACGGCCGCCGATGACCGGACCGAACGCGCCGTGGCCGCGTTCGGTTTCCAGGACCAGCTGACCGACTGGACCCAGCTGGTCAGCCGGGATGACATCGACCTGGTCTGCGTCACGGGTCCCAACTTCATCCACCGTGACGTCGCGGTCGCCGCGGCCGAGGCCGGCAAGCACTTGTGGGTCGAGAAGCCCGCGGGACGCAACGCTGGAGAGACGGCCGAGATCGTAGCCGCGGTCGATGCCGCCGGCGTGCAGGCCGCCGCCGGCTTCAACTACCGCAACGCTCCCGCCGTGGAGCTCGCCCGGGAGCTCATCGCCGCCGGCCGACTCGGCACGGTCGAACACACCACGATTCGCTTCATCTCCGACTACGCCGCGCACCCCGAAGGTGCCCTGTCGTGGCGCTTCCTCAATGAGCACGCCGGGAGCGGGGTGCTCGGCGACCTGGTGAGCCACGCCGTCGACCTGGCCCGCTATGTCGTCGCGGAGATCGACGAGCTCGTGGCTGACCAAGCGACATTCATCCGGCAACGTCCGGAAGCGATCGCCGGTGCGATGCACTTCGAGCGCGGCTCCGGCTCGCTCGGAGATGTCGAGAACGAGGACTACGTCAACGCCTTGCTGCGCTTCGCGGACGGGTCTCGCGGACTGCTCGAGTCCAGCCGCACCGCGGTGGGGGAGCAGAACACGTACGGCATCGAGGTGCACGGCACGGCCGGCGCGCTGCGCTGGGACTTCCG
>JAWWPE010000272.1:0-5961 GCA_033850895.1 Nocardioidaceae bacterium
GTCCCACCGCCGCCGCCAGCTCGCTTCGGGCCGCTTTCCGCGGAACTCCATCGCCACGGCGCGGATGATCAGGGCCATCAGGATCAGGAACAGCGGCAGGTAGAAGCCACTGAACAGCGTGGCGTACCACTCCGGGAACGCTGCGAACGTCGCACCGCCCGCGACCAGTAGCCAGACCTCGTTGCCGTCCCACAGTGGGCCGATCGTGTTGATCAGCACGCGACGTTCGGTGTCGTCGTGCGCGAGCAGGCCGATCAGCATGCCGACCCCGAAGTCGAATCCCTCGAGCACGAGGTAGCCGACCCATAGGACGGTGATCAGGATGAACCAGAAGGTAGTGAGTTCCATGATCAGTTCCGATCAGTAGGCGAACGCGAGGGGCGCGTCGGAGTCGTCGGACGGGGGAGACGTGTCGACCTCGGGGAGGCCGGCCCGGATGTACTTCATCAGCAGCTTGACCTCGACGATGGCGAGGACGCCGTAGAGCGCGGTGAAGCCGATCAGCGAGGTCAACACCTCAGCTGCTGTGGTGCCGGGGGAGACTCCGGCCGCCGTGGGCATCAGCCCGAACACGGCCCACGGTTGGCGCCCCATCTCGGTGAAGAGCCACCCGAAGGAGATGCCCACGAGGGGCAGCAACGGCAGCGCGACCGCGGTGCGGAGCAGCCACCTGGAGGTCGGCAGCCGCTGGCGCCTGGTCGCCCACAGCATCCATGCGCCGCCCGCCATCGCGAGGAAGCCGACCGTGATCATGGCGCGGAACGTCCAGTAGGTGATCGGGATGTTGGGCGTGTAGTCACCCGGCCCGTACTTCTGCTCGTACTCGGACTGAAGGTCGTTGATGCCCTTGACCTGTCCGTTGACCGACCCGGTGCCGAGATAGGACAGCAGACGCGGGACCTCGAGCTTGTAGACCGACTTCGATCCATCGAGGGTGCCCAGCGTGAAGAGTGAGAACGGCGCCGGCTGCTTGGTGTCATAGAGCCCCTCGGCGGCGGCCATCTTCATCGGCTGCACCTGGGTCATGACCTTGCCCTGGCTGTCGCCGGTGATGACGGTGGCCAGGCCAGCCACGATCAGCGTGGCTGCGCCGAGCCTCAGAGCCGTGCGAAAGGCGTCGGCATCACGAGTCGGATGACGTACGAGGTGCCACATCGCGATGCCCGCGACGAATGCGCCACCGACCATGAAGCAGGCGGCGATGGTGTGCGGGAACGTCACCAGCGCGACCTTGTTGGTCAGCACCGCCCCGAAGTCGGTGAGCTCGGCCCGATTCTTGTCGGGGTTGAAGGTGTAGCCGACCGGGTGCTGCATGAACGAGTTGGCAGCTAGGATGAAGTACGACGACAGCAGGGTGCCGACCGCCACGATCCAGATCGTCGCGAGGTGCACGCCGGGCTTGAGTCGATCCCAGCCGAAGATCCACAGGCCCAGGAAGGTCGATTCCAGGAAGAACGCGAGCAGGCCCTCGATCGCCAGCGGCGCACCGAAGATGTCACCGACGAACCGCGAGTAGTCGCTCCAGTTCATGCCGAACTGGAACTCCTGCACGATTCCGGTGGCGACTCCCATCGCGAAGTTGATCAGCAGGAGCTTGCCGAAGAACTTCGTGAGCTTGAGGTACTTCTCCTTGTTGGTCCGCCACCAGGCGGTCTGCATGCCGGCGACGAGGAATACCAGCCCGATCGTGATCGGCACGAAGAAGAAGTGGTAGACGGTGACGATGCCGAACTGCCACCGCGCGATGTCCAAGGCGTCCATGCGGTCTGTCCCCTCGACTGGCGATGACCGAAGGCTCGGTCTGGATTCGCCTCAACAGACTCGCGTACGTGACCTCGCGATCACACCGGCTTAGAGCACGATCCCGCGGGACCTTGGTCCCCTCTGGTGGCACGCCTGACAGTGGACCTTTGGCCCGCCAGGTGACCACCAAGGGCCCTGCTGCGTCGCTCGCGACTCGGCGAGGCTCTAGGTAACGAAACAACCGACATAGGAGAACATCATGACCGCCACCGCTACAGCTGGCCGCATCCACGCTCGATCCGCCACCGCGGAGCGGGCAACCCCCCTGCAGTACCTCATCGGCGTGACCCGGCTGGCGCTGGGCTGGACGTTCCTGTGGCCGTTCCTGGACAAGACGTTCGGCCTCGGACACGAGACCGCTCATGCCGACGGCTGGATCCACGGCGGCAGCCCGACAGCCGGCTTCCTGGGCCATGCCACCGCCGGCCCGTTCAGCGGGTTCTACCAGAACCTCGCCGGACACGCGGTGTGCGACTGGCTCTTCATGCTCGGTCTGCTCGGGATCGGTGTCGCCCTGATCGCCGGTGTGGCTGTACGCCTCGCCGCCGCCGCGGGTGCCCTGCTCCTCGGGATGATGTGGTCCGCGGTGCTGCCGCCGGCCAACAACATCTTCATGGATGACCACATCATCTACGCATTGGTCCTCGGAGTGCTCGCACTCTCGGCAGCTGGTCGTACGCTCGGTCTCGCCTCCACCTGGGAGAACCTGCCGATCGTCAAGCGCTTGCCGTTCCTGCGCTGACCACCTTCACAAGCGGTGCCCGATCTCGTCGAGATCGGGCACCGTTTTCGTGTGCCCAGCAAAAGCACACCAACTGTTGCGCAATGACTAGTGCGCAATATATGGTGCACATATGAACAGATACTTCGACCGCATCCGTCGCCTCCGCATGCGCGAGGCGCTCCACCGCCGGCAGGCGCAGCTCGATCACGCTGCGTTCTTCTCGGCGATGCACGGCCGCCACGTCTGACGGCGTTTCCCGAATCGTGTGGGCCCTTCCCAGCCGTGTGATCGTCACATAGGTTCCAAAGGCAACCATCACTCACACAATTCGGGGGAATTTTCATGAGGACACGTATACCCATGGGGCTGTTCGCAGCGATCCTGCTGGCAGCCCTTGCCGTTGGCACCGGCTCGGCCCAAGCGGCCCATGTCGATCAGCGGTCGGTGCACCACCCGTCGGTCAGCTATCTGAAGACGCACTTCACGGCACATCGTTCCTGTTCGGCGACTCCGGCAAGGGGCAGCGCCACGTGCGGTGCGCGCCATCTCGTGGTCAAGTCCGGCCTCAGTGCCTCGGCCGCCGAGAGCGCCCGCAAGACGGCAGCCACAGTCTCGGGTCTCACGCCGGCGAACATCCAGTCGGCCTACAAGCTCTCCGGCCTGACGACCGGTTCGACGGTCGCCATCGTCGACGCGTACGGCTATCCGAACGCGGCCGCCAATCTGGCGACCTATCGTGCGCAGTTCGGGCTTCCGGCCTGCACCACCGCGAACGGCTGTCTCAAGATCGTGAACCAGACCGGCGGTACCAGCTTGCCGGCGTTCAACCTCGGCTGGTCGCAGGAACAGGCGCTCGACCTCGACGCGGTGTCGGCGGCATGTCCGTCCTGCAAGATCCTGCTGGTCCAGGCCAAGACCGCGAGCTTCGCGAACCTCGGCACCGCGGTCAACACCGCCGCGGCCGCCTCGGGAGTCAAGGCAGTCTCCAACAGCTACGGCGGCGGCGACGCGGCCGACTCGACCTACGCCAAGTACTACAAGCACCTGAACGTCGCGGTCACCGCGTCGGCCGGTGACGACGGCTACCAGGGCGCCAGCTACCCGGCGAGCTCGCAGTACGTCACCGCGGTCGGTGGCACCAGCCTTCGCACCGCCTCCACGGCACGTGGCTGGACGGAGACGGTCTGGTCCGGCACCGGTTCGGGCTGCAGCTCGCTCAATGCCCATCCGAGTGGCCAGACGACCACGATGACCGGTTGCTCGGGCCGCAACATCAACGATGTCTCAGCCGTCGCCGACCCCAACACGGGTCTCGCGGTCTACGCACCGACATCGCGTACGTCGTCCTCGTGGGCGCAGTACGGCGGCACGAGTCTCTCGTCGCCCATCATCGCGTCGGTCTTCGCGTTGTCGGGCAACACCAGCGGCTACTCGAACCGGCTGCCATACGCCAACCCGTCAGCACTCAATGACGTGACGTCGGGCAGCAATGGCTCGTGTGCGACGTTCTGCACCGCCAAGGCCGGCTATGACGCACCGACCGGCCTCGGCACCCCTGCGGGAGTCGGCGCATTCTGACCAGCAGGTAATTGGGCGGCAAACGCCGACAGGCCCCTGACCGGCATCTCTGCTGGTCAGGGGCCTGTCGTGCGAGCGTCAGTCCGGTGGTTCCGGTGTGGCGTCGGGAGCTTCTTCGCCGCCGGGAAGCACCTCCGGAAAGGCCGGATCGGGCAGATCCGGCGCCTTGGGCTTCTCGGGCTCGTCCTCGCCCGGAAGAGATGGATCCTGTGCGGGTTCGGGAGGTGTCTCGGTCATGGCTGCTCCTCGGATCGGATGTCTGGCGACTACCCAAACGAGGTGAGCCCAATCGGAGTCAGTTGTGGGGGTGCAGCGCCTTGAACAGGGCCGCGAGGAGGCCGGTGTTCGTCGGCGTGGGGGTCGGGGTGGGCGTCGACGTGGGCGGGGTGGATGTACCGCCGTGCGAGGAAGGGGTGCTGGACGACTTCGAGGTTTTCGCCGTGACGCGAGCTGCCCGCTCGGTGGCCGAGGGGGTCGAGGTCGGCTTCGGCTTCGCCTTGGCCTTCGGCGTGTGACCGCTGACGTGCGGGGCGGTGGTGCCACTGATGCTGGGCACGGTCGCCGCGCTCGGGACGCTCGGCTTGGAATCGTCGCCACGCGTGAAAGCCATCAACGCCGCTGCTGCCACCGTCAGCGTGACGGCGGTCGCGATCGCCTTCGGGATTGGTTTCGCCACGTGAACGCTCCTCGTGTGTGGCGCCACCGGTGGGAGTGGGAGCTTGCTGGGGCAGCGCCGCCCCACACGATATCGCCGGACCCACTGTCAAGTCACATCGCGCCCGCGAGCAGTGCATCGCGACGGGACCATGCCCAGTGCAGGGCGATCAGCGAGAACCCCAGGGTGATGGCGTTGATCGCTGCCTCGATGAGGCCGCCGGCCCCTTTGCCGTAGATGTCGTGCTGCAGGTCGTAGAGCACGTCCATCCCGAACAGGTAGAGGCCCGCCGCTCCGGCCGAGATCATCCAGAGCAGGGCGGCCGGGGATCGGCGAACCAATGCGATGAACGAGAGGACGCAGGTCAGGCCGAGCCAGCCGTCCGCCAGCGGGAACGCGTTCTCGAACGCGATGTAGACGGCGGTGGTGTCGCTCTCCACCCATGAGCGTTGGGTGAACCAGATCATCCAGTAGGCCACCAGGATGACGACGGCCACCACCAACATGACCCGGATCGCCCGCTCGCTCATGGCGCCACGTCCGTAGGAAAAGCGTACGGACGCAACGCCATGATCCCGGCCTCATGATTCCCTCGCTGGCGCTCGCTCATGGGTAGAGCGTAGGGCCGGTCAGCCCTGGCGGGCCTTCAGGCGCGGGTTGAGCTTGTTGATGACGTACGTCCGGCCGTGCCGGCGTACGACCTGGGAACCGGGCTGGTTCTTCAGCGAGCGAAGAGAGTTGCGGACCTTCATGATCGTCCTTCCATGCGACGCCACTCGCAGAGGAGCGGCTTGCTCAGATGACAACGATTGTCAGGACAGCGCTATTCCCAGGTGGTCTTGCGGCCCTGTTTGATCGCGCTTCGGCGCTTCTTCGAGTCGATCCGGCGCTGGGTCGACGCCCGGCTGGGTTTGGTCGGTCGACGTGGCGTGGGCGGGATGATCGCCCGGGTCACGAGCTCTTCGAGGCGTACGCGCGCAGCCTCGCGATTGCGGTGTTGCGAGCGGTATTGCGACGACACCACCACGATCGTCCCCTCGACCACTCGGTTGCTCAGCCTCTGCGAGGCGAGCTCCTTCTGGGCGGGGGAGAGCGCGGTGGTGTCGGTGAGCGACCAGATCAGCTCGACGCGGGTGTCGGTCGTGTTGACGTGCTGGCCGCCGGCGCCCGAGGAGCGAGAGAACCGCCAGGTCATCTCGCT
>JAWWPE010000405.1:0-3542 GCA_033850895.1 Nocardioidaceae bacterium
GTGCGTACAGGCCCAACGCGGTGATGACCGAGCTGAACGCCAGCAGCACCGGGATGCCGGCCGCGATGAATGCGCCGAATGCCACGAGCAGGATCGCGAACGTGATCGGCAGGCTCAACGACTCCGCGGAGCCGAGGTCTTCGCCGACCCTGGAGTTGACGCCGTCGTTGATCGACGCGGTGCCCGCCTCCTGGACGTCGAGATCGGGATGCGCCTTCTGGACCGCAGTGGTCGCGTCGATCACGCCGCCGACGTTGTCGGAGGCATCATCGGCGTTGCCGGTCATCGTGATCGGCACGAGCAGGGCGTCGTGGGACTTCGACCAGATCGGTGGCCCTACGCCGGCCACTCCGTGGACATCCGCTGTCTTCTGCGAGACCTCTGCGGCGACGGCTTCGGCGTCCTGGGCGTCAAGCCCACCCTTCGGCGACGTGATGAGCACCGACTCGGTCGGCTTGTCGCTGAGCTTGGCCTGCTCCAAAATCGCCGATGCCTTGCCTGAGTCGCCGATCCGGAAGTCATCCGCTCCGGTCTTCTGGGTGGGTATGAACGCAAGGCAGGCGATTGCGGCGATGACGAATGCCGCCCAGAGACCGACCGCCCGGCCGGGATGAGTCGCGCTCCATCGGGCGACTCGTACGGTGGGAGTGTTGCGAGACATGATGTGCCCTTCCGTGAATTGACTGTGGCCACCAGCCTTCTGGGTTCGGACGGCGGCGGCGATGGTGCCAGATCCCCGAATCGAAGTAGGTCTGAGCCCACTGACCAGCAGGTCCGGATGCGCGAGGATTGACGGTGTTCAACCCCCAGAAATCGGAGTCCACGTCATGAGCAGCACAGCATGAGCACCTCAGTCCAGGCGTTTGCCGACGAGTCATTCCTCGACGGCTTCCGCCGGCGCCTCCAGCTCACCGGCCTGGCCCTCGTGTACGTCTTCCTCGCCGTACCGGCCGTCGCGCTGGTGTGCATCCTCACCACGGCGCTCGGCGTTGCCGTCGTCGGAGTCGGTATGGCGTTGCTCCTGCTGTTCGTGCCGCTCAACCGGCAGCTGGCCAACCTGCATCGCCGGCTGTCCGGCCGGATTCTCGGCACGCGGATCGAGGAGCCGTACCTTCCCACCGCGTCGAAATCGGGCTTCTCACTGTTGCGGGCCTGGATGATCGACCCAGCCCGCTGGCGCGACTTCGTTTGGACCTGGATGTCGGCGAGTCTCGGCTGGGCGCTGTCCTGGATCGCCTTCGGGCTGGGCCTGGCCCCGCTGTGGTACCTCGTCTTTCCCTTCGTCTTCGCGGTCACGCCCGACGGCGTGTTCGACATGAACTACGGAATCTTCAAGCTCGACACCCAGTTCGAGTCGTTCTTCGAGTGGATCTGGTTGGGCGTCTCGTTCTTCCTCTGGTGGAAGCTCGAGCCGGTGCTGATGCGCTGGCGTGCCGAGCTCGACCGGTCCCTGCTGTCCCCGTCGAGAGAGACGTTGGAGCGTCGCGTCGCCGAGGTTTCGGAATCACGGGCCGAGACGATCGATCACTCCGCCGCCGAGCTGCGCCGCATCGAGCGCGATCTGCACGATGGCGCCCAGGCCCGGCTCGTCGCGCTCGGCATGAATCTCGGCATGGCCGAGGAGATGCTGGCTCATGACCCCGAGGGCGCCGCCAAGATGCTGAGCGAGGCGCGGGCGGTCACCACCTCGGCGCTGGGCGACCTGCGGTCGGTCGTACGCGGCATCCACCCGCCGGTGCTCGCCGACCGCGGCCTGGCCGGAGCGATCCAAGCCCTGGCCCTCGACATGTCGACACCGACCTCGGTCATGATCACCCTGGCCGGACGTCCGGCGGCACCCGTGGAGTCGGCGGTCTACTTCGCCACGAGCGAGCTGCTGGCCAATGTCGGCAAGCACTCCGGTGCCACTCGGGCGACGGTCGTCGTCAGCCACGACGGCCGGGCACTGCGTGTGGTCGTCGAGGATGACGGCTCGGGCGGCGCTGACGTCGCCGCCGGATCGGGTCTCGCGGGGGTCGCTCGCCGGCTCACCGCCTTTGACGGCACGATGGACGTGGTCAGCCCCGTCGGGGGGCCGACCGTGGTCACCCTGGAGGTTCCGTGCGCGTTGTCATCGCCGAAGACCTTGCCCTCCTCCGGGACGGCCTGACCCGGCTGTTGGAGGCGTACGACTTCGAGGTGGTTGCGGCGGTCGACGATGCGGTCAAGCTCGCCGAGGCGCTGCGCACCCATTCGCCGGACATCGCGGTGGTCGACGTACGCATGCCGCCGACGTTCACCGACGAAGGGTTGCGGGCGGCCATCGAGGCGCGTTCGGAACGGCCGGGGTTGCCGGTCCTCGTGCTGTCGCAATACGTCGAGCAGCTGTACGCCCGTGAGCTGCTGAGCAGCGGAGACGGCGCGGTCGGCTATTTGTTGAAGGATCGGGTCGCCGACGTGGCGACGTTCGTCGAGGCCGTACGCACCGTGGCCGGCGGCGGCACCGTCCTCGACCCCGAGGTCGTCTCGACCCTGATCGCCCGGGCCCAGCCGGACAGCCCCATCGCCCGGCTGACCGACCGAGAGCGCGAGGTGCTGGGTCAGATGGCGGAGGGACGGTCGAATGTCGCGATCGCGGCGCGGTTGTTCGTCACCGAGAAGGCGATCAGCAAGCACACCAGCAACATCTTCGCGAAGCTCGACCTGCCACCCGATGACGACGACAACCGTCGGGTGCTGGCAGTGATCGCGTACCTGCAGGCTTGAGCTGCTCGGCTCGCTGCGCCTAGCGGTGAGTCAGCCACCTCTCCACCCAGTGGGCGGTGACCTGGCAACCTCATCAGGCGAGTTTGAGGTTGCGTACTCACCGCCAGAGCGGGCCAGAGGTACCTAGCTCACCGCTGAGGGCTCGAGCTCGTCGGCGGTGCCTTCGGTGAGACCGATCCGGTCGTGCAGGCGACGGAGGGGACCCGGCGCCCACCAGTTCGCCTTCCCGAGCAGCGCCATCAGCGACGGCACGAGCATGGCGCGGACGATCGTTGCGTCGATCAGCACCGCAACGGCCGTGCCGAGCCCCAGCTGCTTGATGAAGATGATCTGCGAGGTGGCGAATGCGCCGAGGGCGATCGCGAACAGCAACGCCGCGGCGGTGACGATACGGCCGGTGCGCTGCAGGCCCAGCGCGATGGCTTCGCGCTCGCCGGCCCCGTTGTCGCGGGCCTCCTTGATCCGGGTCAGCAGGAACACCGCATAGTCGGTCGACAGGCCGAAGACGACTGCGAACAGGAACACCGGTTGGGACGACTCCAGCGCCCCTTGGCTGGTGTAGTCCAGCGCTCCCTGGAACCGCCCGTCCTGGAAGATCAGCACCAGGACGCCGAACGTCGCCGAGATCGTCAGCAGGTTCATGACCAAGGCCTTGAGCGGCAGCACGACCGACCCGGTCATCAGGAACAGCGTGATGAACGTCAGGGCGGCCAGGATCAGCAGCGCCAACGGGATGTTGGCCGCGATCGACGTGACCTGGTCGACCTGCTCCGCGCTCGCGCCGCCGACCAGCACCA
>JAWWPE010000434.1:0-5252 GCA_033850895.1 Nocardioidaceae bacterium
GACCCCGAGGGTCAGATCGCCGCGGTGCGCAGCGTGCTCGCCGACGTCGACGCGCTCGACGTGCCCGAGATCATCGTGATCAACAAGGCCGACGCCGCCGATCCGCTCACCGTCAAGATGCTGCTCGCCAATGAGCCGCACGCCGTCGTCGTCAGTGCTCGCACCGGCGAGGGCATCGACGAGCTGCTCAATGCGATCGAGTCCGATCTCCCGCAGCCTGAGACCCAGGTCGACGTGATGTTGCCCTACGCGCGTGGTGACCTGCTCAACCAGATCCATACCGCTGGCGAGATCGAGTCGCTCGACCACGAAGCCGACGGCACGCATGTGATCGCGCGGGTGCACGGCCACCTCGCCCACGATCTCGAGCCCTACGCAGTCACGCCGTAGATCGTTTGCGACTCCGCTCCCTGGCGGACTGTGGACGTATGCGTTGAGCACTCGGCGGCGCCGGATAGCCTTCGGCCATGCCCAAGACCCCGGACGTCCGCGCGGTGCTGCACGCCGCGGTGGAGGCCGTTGGGGGAGAGGATCGACCCGGCCAGGTCGAGATGGCCGAGGCCGTACGCCATGCGCTCGAGAGCGGTGAGCACCTGCTCGTGCAGGCCGGCACCGGCACCGGCAAGTCGCTGGGCTATCTGGTGCCGAGCCTGTTGCACGGCAAGCGCGTCGTGGTAGCCACCGCGACCCTCAACCTGCAGCACCAGCTGGTCGAGCGCGACATTCCCGCACTCAAGGACGCCGCTCGCGCCACCCTCGGTGAGGTGCCGCATCACGCTGTCGTCAAGGGACGCGGCAACTATGCCTGCCTGCACCGCATCCGCGAAGGAGCCCCGGACGACCAGGGCACGCTGGTCGACGTACCCGACGGCTCGCTCGGGGCCGAGGTCGTCGAGCTACGTGAATGGGCCGAGGAGCAGGCCGAGGCGGGCCATCCCGGAGATCGCGACTCCGCGCCGTCCCACACCGAGCGGGCCTGGCGCCAGGTCAGCGTCAACCACCGCGAGTGTCTGGGCGCCTCGCGCTGCGCCCACGCACAGGAGTGCTTCGCCGAGCTCGCCCGCGAGGACGCCAAGGACGCGCAGCTGATCGTCACCAACCACGCGCTGCTCGCGATCGATGCGATCGACGGCGTGCCGATGCTGCCCGAGTACGACGCGGTGATCGTCGACGAGGCTCATGAGCTGGCCGCCCGGGTGACCCAGGCGTCGACCGATGAGCTCGACCCGATGATCGTCGAGCGCGCCGCGCGCCGCGCCCGCGCACAGGTCAAGGGCGTCGAGGCCGATGACCTCACCGACGCCTCCGACGCGCTCGCCGACACGTTGGCCCGCACCGAGGAGGGTCGCATCGACGCCCCGGAGAGCACCCTGCTCGACGTCCTCGGTGTGATCCGCGACGCGGCGCGAGCCTGCCTGTCGGCGTTCCCCAAGGAGGACGGCAAGTCCGAACCCGACGCCGGCCGCCAACAGGCGCGCGGCATGGTCGATGACGTCCGCAAGATCGCCGACCGGATGGCCACGAAGGGTGAGACCGAGGTGCTGTGGCTGAGCGCCGGCCGTGGTGACAAACGCCTGCACATCGCGCCGATCGACGTCTCCGCGAGCCTGCGCGAGAAGCTCTTCGCCGACAAGACGGTCGTGCTGAC
This sequence comes from Nocardioidaceae bacterium, assembly GCA_033850895.1. GTDB lineage: Bacteria > Actinomycetota > Actinomycetes > Propionibacteriales > Nocardioidaceae > Aeromicrobium. The sequence continues at coordinate 1,649 of JAWWPE010000434.1, forward strand.
CAGCGCCACGCTCAAGCTCGGCGGCGGGTTCGACCCGGTCGCCAGGTCACTGGGTCTCGAACCCGGCGACGACACCTGGAGCTCCCTCGACGTCGGGTCGCCATTCGACTATCGCTCCCAGGGCATGCTCTATGTCGCCAAGGACCTCCCGCTCCCCGGCCGCGACGGCCTCGAGGAAGCTCAGCTCGCCGAGATCACCGCCCTGGTCGAGGCGTCGGGCGGACGTACGCTCGGCCTGTTCTCGTCCAGGCGCGCGGCCGAGCGGGCCGCCGAAGTCGTACGCGAGCGGCTCCCCGACATCGACATCTGGTGCCAGGGCGATGCCCAGCTCCCGGAGCTGGCGCGCCGGTTCGCCGAGACTCCGAGCACGTGTCTCTTCGGCACGCTCAGCCTGTGGCAGGGCGTCGACCTTCCGGGCGCCACGTGTCAGCTCGTCATCATCGACCGCATACCGTTCCCGCGGCCCGACGACCCGTTGATGAGCGCGCGGCAGCGGCTCGTCGAGAAGCGTGGTGGCAACGGGTTCATGAATGTCGCGGCGCATCACGCGGCCCTGTTGCTGGCCCAGGGCACCGGCCGACTGATCCGGCGGGCCACCGACAAGGGAGTCGTCGCGATCCTCGATCCGCGCATCGTGACGGCCCGCTACGGGACGTTCCTGGCCGCTTCGTTGCCCGATATGTGGCGGACCACCGATCGGGATACCGCGCTGGCGGCATTGCGGCGTCTCGACGCCGCCGCAAATGCCACCGCTGGGCCCACGATTTGATAACCTGTCTCAGTTCTCTTCCGTCGACGCTCTCGGGGATTCCATGAAGTTCCGCCTGACTCTGCTCCTCGTTGCGCTGCCCGCCGTACTGGCCGGCCTGCTGGTGGCGACGCCCGCTGATGCGTCGTCGCACGATGCGTACCTCAAGAGCTCCACGATCGTGATCCACACCAACGGCCTGGGCCGGGCGTCGATCTCCTGCCACTCGAGCCACACGTGCAAGGGCACCACGGCTTTCCAGGGTGCGACGACAGGCCGCTACCGCAGCTTCAGCGTCCCCGGCAATTCCACGCAGTACGTCGATGTAGCCGTCAACACTGCCGATCCGGCTTACCCCGGCGGTGGCGTCGGTGAGGGGCACCGCACGGCAGCCGTGCTCAAGGTGCATGAAACCTCCCCGCACGACCGGCAGTACCAGTACGACGTTCATACCGAGTCGCCAGTCACCAGCCAGCAGATCCAGGGCACGATCAACGCGCACTACCCGGCCGGCACCCTGACCGCCGACAAGATGCAGCACCTCAAGGTCGAGCTGTTCCGCGAGCTGCGCGGTGGCAACGTCGAGCTGCTGCACACCTACCCGGTCACCGAGGGCGGCACCTACCACTTCAACGCCAAGCTCGGCACCAACAACCACTCCTCCAACCCCTATCAGCTGAAGATCAGCGGCGTGGACCAGGACGGCAGCGCCCGCTCCTGGTACTGGCGCGGCGCCTCGGGTGCGACGACGGGTGGCTCCCGCTACATCCGCAAGGCCACCAACGTGAGCGCCACCAGCTTCGGACCCTTCACGGCCGACTTCAACTACGGCTCGATCGACGGCACGATCCGCAATTCCTCGTCAGCACCGGTCGAGGACGCCGACATCACGGTGGCTGCTCCGCCGCCGCCCGGTTCGACCGCCGCGACCAACCGCGACCTCGATCTGGCCAGCTGCGCCGACGTCCACGGCCGGACCGAGACCAACGCCAGCGGCAAGTACGAGGTCGACTTCCTGCCCTACAACCCCAGCGGTGACCAGCGCTACATGGTCGGTGTCCAGAAGGGCACCTCACTGGTGAAGTGGAACGACGACTTCGGCAGCTGTCTCGACACGATCGGCTACGGCTCGAACACCCGCGCCAACCTGATCGATCTGGACGCCTCCGGTGGCTCACCGACGAGGAACTATCAGTTCGAGTCCTTCCGGACCATGAACATCGACGGCCACTACTCCGGCTTCAGCCCGACCAGTCAGGGCGATCGCTGGATCACGATCCGCGAGTACGTGCCCGGTCTGACCACGCTCGAGGATCCGGTCTACGTCCAGGGAAAGAGCAATTCGAGCGGCGACGCGTCGTTCGCTCTTCCCCCTGGCAAGTACCGGCTCGAGCTCGGCCGTCGCACCGGCTGCTCGGACTGGCAGAAGAGCCACTTCCCCAACAACGACGCCTACTTCAAGGGCCTCGATCGAGGGTCTGAGGTGTGGAAGTCGTTCAGCAGGCTGAGCGCGCTGTCCAGCTCGAAGGAGAGCCTGGCGCGTCACGCCGACCCCAACCCCGCCACGTCGGCCGAGCAGGGCCATATCCCGTCGGGCTATCACGGTTGGATGTACCGCGACTACTGCAAGGCCTACGGTGCAGGCTCGATCACCGACATGACCGTGGGCGGATTCGGTGGCTCGGACGACAAGAACACCGGCACCGACAAGAAGGGCGCCGTCGTGAAGGGTCACGTGTCCCGCACCGGCGGTCGCACCAACAAGGAGATCCTGGTGCGGCTGTCCTCCTCGAGGCAGACGCTGGTGCTGCGCACCGACATCACCGATGGCGGCGGCAACTTCTACATCGCCGGCGTCGCCACCGGCACCTACACCGTGTCCGTCAACTCCGACTCCTGGCGCGGCATCGGCCGTACGTTCACCGGTCACCACACGATCCACGTGACGGCCGGTCACGGCTACAACCTGGGCACCCTGCACTTCAAGGGCTGATCGATCGGCGCCTAGGCTGCTCGCATGACCGTTCTCGTCACCGGCGGAGCCGGCTACATCGGCTCCCACATCGTGCGAGCGTTCCGGCTCGCCGGGCTCGACTGCGTCGTCGTTGACGACTTCTCCAGCGGGCATCGTGAGTTCGTGCCAGACGAGGTGCCGCTGATCGACAACTCCGTCCTCGAGTCGACGATCCTGGCCAAGGCCATGGTCGAGCACGAGGTGGAGGCCGTCGTCCACCTCGCCGGCTTCAAGTACGCGGGCGTGTCGGTGCAACGGCCGTTGCACACATACGAGCAGAACGTCCAGGGCATGGTCAGCCTGCTGCAGGCAATGCACGAGGCCGATGTCGACAAGATCGTCTTCTCGTCGAGCGCCGCCGTCTACGGCACGCCCGACGTCGACATCGTGACCGAGCAGACGCCGCCTGCGCCCGAGTCGCCGTACGGTGAGAGCAAACTGGTCGGCGAATGGCTGCTGCGCGACGCAGCGAAGGCCTTCCCGCTGCGCCACACCTCGTTGCGCTACTTCAACGTGGTCGGCTCAGCCGTGCCGGAGCTCTATGACTCCAGCCCGCACAACTTGTTCCCGATGGTGATCGAGGCCCTGCTGGAGCACCGCACGCCACGCATCTACGGCGACGACTACCCAACCCCCGATGGCACCTGCGTCCGCGACTACGTGCACGTTGCGGATCTCGCCGATGCCCACGTCGTGGCCGCACAGAAGCTGTTGACCGGCACGCAGCTCGAGCCGGTCTACAACCTCGGCAGCGGCGACGGCGTGTCCGTACGCCAGATCATGACCGCCGTCGCCGAGGTCACCGGCATTGAGTTCGAGCCGGAGATCGCCGAGCGCCGCCC
>JAWWPE010000438.1:0-3959 GCA_033850895.1 Nocardioidaceae bacterium
GCTGCGGCGTAGAACGCGCCGGCCTCGCGGTGCGCCTCGAGCAGTCGTGGCCGCTGTTGCGGGTCTCGGCGCGGGCCGGTGTTGGCGCCCTCTTCGTAGCGAAGGGTTATGCCGAGCTTGGCGGCCAACCTCTCCACCGCCTCGACGAAGCTCAGGCCCTCGATCTCCATCAGGAACTTGTAGACATCGCCACCGGCACCGCAACCGAAGCAGTGATAGGAGCCGACGCTGGGCCGGACGTTGAACGACGGCGACTTCTCGTCGTGGAACGGGCAGAGCCCCTTGCGCGAGCCCCCGCCGGCATTCTTGAGCGTGACGTACTGCTCGATGACCTCGTCGATGCGGGCGCGCTCACGGACGAGCTGGATGTCCTCGTCCTTGATGCGCCCGGCCATGAGGTGAATGTTAGTCGGCGACACCCACAGCCCCCGGCGGCCCTAGTTGAGCAAGCGTAGTGCCCAGGCGTGGGCGGAGGCGTCGGTCAGGCTGGCGACCTGGTCGATGATGACGCGGCGTCTGGCGGAGTCGTCGGCGGCCTGGCTGAAGTCGGCGCGGAACTCCCCTTCCAGGTCTCTGCCGTCGGACCGGTCGAGCACCTCGACGAGGGCGTGGAGCAGCTCCCGCTGGCGGCCGAGCGGGCCCGCGCGGTCATCCGAACGCATCACGTAGTGCGCCGCGATCGACTTGAGGACGGTGATCTCGTCCCGCGTGGCGGCGGGCACCTCGAGGTCGGCGGCAAATCGTATGAGCGGGCCCTCGCCCCACACCTCGACCGTTGCCGCACGTGCCGCCTGCGCGAACCGGCCGATCAACGCGCTGGCCAGCGACTTGAGCACCGCGCGCTCGGCCCGACTGCCGTCGAAGGTGGTGCGTGGCCATTCCGGCATCGCCTGCAGGCGCTCGAGGGCCGCGCCCAGGCTGTCGTCGGCCGCCTCGGCGTCGTACCAGTCACGAGCGACCTCGAAGATGCTGCTCGTGACGAGCTGTCCCGCGGTGAGTCCGAACCAGCCGCCGAACACGCCGTCCTCGACGTCGTGCACGGAGTACGCGATGTCGTCGGCAAGATCCATGACCTGGGCCTCGATCGGCCGACGTTTGGCCGGAGCACCCTCGCGGAGCCAATCGAACACCGGGAGGTCGTCGGCGTACACCCCGAACTTCCCGCTGCCGTCCGGAGCCTCGCCTCGCGCCCACGGGTACTTCACGCAGGCTGAGAGCGTCGCCCGAGTCAGGTTGAGGCCGACACTCGAGCCATCCGGCGCGAACGTCTTGGACTCCAGCCGACTGAGTATCCGCAGCGTCTGAGCGTTGCCCTCGAATCCGCCGCACGATTGGGCGGCCTCGTCGAGCGCCACCTCTCCGTTGTGGCCGAACGGCGGATGCCCGAGATCGTGCGCCAATGCGGCGGAGTCGACGATGTCGGGGTCGCAACCCAGCGACTTGCCGAGCTCGCGGGCGACTTGCGCGACCTCGAGCGAGTGGGTCAGCCGATTGCGTACGAAGTCGTCGAAGCCAGCACCCATGACCTGGGTCTTGGCCGACAGCCGCCGGAGCGCCGCGGCATGGACGACCCGAGCCCGGTCGCGCTCGAACGGCGTACGTTCGGCGCGCTTCGGTGGCTCGTCGACGAACCGGGCCCGCGCCTCGTCGCCGTACAGTGCATCAGTCATCGACTGCAGGCTATCGAGAGCCATCTAGAGTCTGGGTCGTGACCGAGAGATTCCAGGTGGTCCCCGCGGCATACGTCCTGCTCCGGCGCGGCGACGAGGTGCTGCTGCAGCTTCGGCGCGGCACGGGCTACATGGATGAGCACTGGGCCTGTGCGGCTGCGGGCCACGTCGAGGCCGGTGAGTCGGTGTTCGAGGCAGCCGTACGAGAAGCTGCCGAGGAGCTCGGCGTCACGATCGATCCAAGCGATCTCGAGCCGTTGACCGGGATGCACCGGACTGCCGGGAACGGTCGGCCGATCGATGAACGCGTGGACTGGTTCTTCGCCTGCACGAAGTGGCAGGGCACGCCTGCGCTGACCGAGCTGGACAAGGCTGCCGATCTCCGGTGGTTCACCCTGGACGCCCTGCCGGAGCCGGTCGTTCCACACGAGCGCTTCGTGCTCGAACAGGTCAGGGCCGGCACATTGGCAGCTGTGACGACGTTCGGTTTCAGCTAGGCGAGAACCGTTTGGCCATGTGAAGGTTGGTGATCTCAAATCCCGACGATTCGTAGAGCTTGATCGCGGCGGTATTGAAACCGAACACGTGCAGCTTGAGCGCCGCCACCCCGTGCTCGACGCACCAGCGCTCCCCCGCCTCGAGAAGGCCGCGGCCGTAACCCTTGCCCCGATGCTCTGCCTTCACCTCGATGTCGAAGATGAAGGTCTCGGGCGGAGAGAGCTCCGGATTGGTGAAGAGCCAGAGGAATCCGACCTCCCGGCCGTCGACCGTCCCGATGAAGATGTCGTGCCCCACCGAGTCCAGGCCATCCGGCAGCTCCTTGGCGCATTCGGCCGCCGAGCGCTCGAGCGAGCCCTCCTCGGGCCAGTTGCCGGCCCTCACCTTCTCCTCGGCGTAGCTGGTGATCAGGGCGGCGTTCCACGTCACGAATCGCTCGGCGGACATCGGCTCGAGGTTGACCACGCTCATCTGTGCAGCGTAGTCAGAACTTCCCGTTGCGTGGCCTGGGCTGGCACGTGGGACACCAATAGGACGAGCGATTCATGAACGCGGTGCGACGCATCGTCGTGCCACACCGGAGACACGGCTTGCCCTCCTGGCCGTATGCCTGCAGCGACCGGTCGAAGTAGCCACTCGTGCCGTTGACGTTGACATACAGCGCGTCGAACGACGTGCCGCCCTGCTCGAGCGCCTCGTGCATGACCTCGCCAACGTGGCCGAGCAACCCGTCGACCTCGCGGGTCTTGAGGTGCTTGGTGTTGCGGGCGTAGTGCAACGGGGTGCGCCAGAGCGCCTCGTCGGCGTAGATGTTGCCAACTCCGGAGATCAGCGTCTGGTCGAGAATGGCGCGCTTGATGCCGGTCTCGCGGCGCCTCAGACGAGTCGCGAACTCCGCCGGGTCGAAGAGCGGATCGAGCGGATCGCGGGCGATGTGCTCGATCTCGTGCGGCAGCTCGGCACCATCCTCGCTGAACGACATGCCGCCGAAGATCCGCTGGTCGGCGAAGCGCAGCTCTCGCCCGTCGTCGAGGGTCAGCGAGATGCGCAGGTGGCGCGGTGGCGGGGCGGCAGCGTCCGAGATCAGGAACTGACCGCTCATGCCCAGGTGGCACAGCACGGCGTCACCATGATCGAGCTGCATCCAGAGGTACTTGCCGCGGCGAGCAACGCCGACGACACTGCGGCCCTGGAGCCGCGAGATGAAGTCCGCCGGACCGGTCAGGTTGCGTCGCACGGATCGTACGTCGAAGATCTCGATGGCCGTGATGCTACGGCCGACGACGTGTTCGGCGATGCCGAGGCGCACGACTTCGACCTCGGGCAGCTCTGGCACAGCTGAAGCCTAGGCGGAGTCGCTGACAGAACCCTCGAGAGCGTCGCTGAGCGCCCGCCAGGCGATCTCGGCGACCATCTGCTCGGCTTCCTTCTTGGAGCGGCCGACCCCGCCGCCGAAGACCTGCTCACCCACCTCGACCGATGCGGTGAACATCTTGTCGTGGTCGGGTCCGGTGCCCTCGAGCACATAGTGCGGGACGCCGAGCTCGTTGTTGGCGGCGATCTCCTGCAGGGAGGTCTTCCAGTCAAGGCCGGCGCCGAGCAGGGCCGCATCGGCGATCACCGGGTCGAAGATGCGATGGATGACCTCGGCCGCCCGCTCGATGCCGAACTGCACGTAGATCGCGCCGAGCAGGGCTTCGACCGTGTCGGACAGGATCGAAGCTTTGTCGCGGCCGCCCGTGGCCTCTTCGCCGCGGCCGAGGCGGATGTAGTCGCCGATGCCGAGCGTCC
>JAWWPE010000008.1:0-3656 GCA_033850895.1 Nocardioidaceae bacterium
GCGGTCGGTCGCCCGGAGACCTGGAAGCAGGCGTTCTACGGCCGCGACCTCGCCGGGACGGTGGTGCTGGTCGGCGTGCCGACCCCCGAGATGCAGCTCGAGATCCCGCTGCTCGACGTGTTCGGCCTGGGCGGCGCGCTGAAGTCCAGCTGGTATGGCGACTGCCTGCCGAGCCGGGACTTCCCGATGCTGGTCGATCTCTACCTGCAGGGTCGGCTCGACCTCGACGCATTCGTCACCGAGAAGATCGGCATCGACGGTGTCGAGGCTGCGTTCGACAAGATGCACGAAGGTGGCGTGCTGCGATCCGTCGTGGAGCTGTGACGGACTAGCTCCGGCGACGCCACAGCAGCAGGGCGCCGATCACGACCGCCGCGGCGATCGCGAAGCCAGCACCAATCTTGCGGTTGTCGGCGTCACGTACGGCATCTTGTGCGCGAGACTTCACGTCGAGCTTCGCGGCGAGGGCGTCGACGGTCTCGCCGAGGTGTTCGCGGGTGCGTTCGATGTCCTGCTCGAGGTCGCTCATCGGGAGGCTCCTTCGTCGGTGTGGCCGGTGGCGACGGAGACGTCTTCCTTGACGCTCGCTATCCGCTCCTTCGGTGGTTCGGGTGCACGGCTGACACTGCCCTTGCCGATCAGCGCGGCGGCGCCGGCGGCCACGAACAGGACAACGGCGACGATCAGCGCGGACAGCCACGGATCGAGTCCTTGGGCGATGGCCAGGATCGCGGTGGCGACAAGAGCGGCCAGGCCATACAGCGCGAGGGTGCCGGCGAGACCGAACAGGCCGACGCCGATGCCCACTCGCTTGCCGCTGGTCACGAGATCGCGGCGAGCCAGCTGCATCTCTTCGCGGATGAGGCGGGAGATGTCATCGCTGGCTTGGACGATCAGCTGACCAGTGGAGGCGTCGGACGGCGCGGGACGTGCGGTGTCGGTCATGAGTAGGAACTGCTCTGGGTCGCGGTCGGCGTGGGCGCTGGGTCTTCCTCGCCACCGGTGACCTTGTGCACGACTTTCGACCCGGCATCGCTGGCCGCCTCGGCCACCTTGGAGCCGACGTCGGACGCCTTCGAACGCACGGCCTGCTCGACGTCGTCCACGGCGTTCTGGACGGCGGGTCGCTGCCAGGTCTTCTGGGCCTGTCGCTTGATCTGTTCGTAGCGCTCACGTCCGGCGCGCGAACCGAGCACGTAACCGGCGGCCCCGACCACGAGGATGGACAACTTCTTCACTGCGATCACTCCTGAACTTGGGTATCCGTTCAGAAGGGGTCATACCCCGTTGGCGGCGGGTGACACGTAGGGGCGCGGTCAGCTGTCGATCTGCGGTCCGGCACCCATCGCCCAACGGATGCCGGCCGTCACGACGTGGCCGCTGGCGCGTACGGCGGTGGCCTCGGCGATCGGGAGATAGGGCAACCGCAGCGGGACCCGGCTCCAGCGCGGCATCAGGCCGACCGCGGCGGCCGACATCAGCGCATAGGGTGCCCGCAACGCGAGGGGGACGGGAGGACGGATGAGGATGAATCTCGCAGCCGCCCGGGCCTCGGGCGTGCTCCTCAGCTCGGGTCGGTAGGCGGCCAGCACCTCCTGGAGCTCAGCGACGGTATCGGGCACGTCGACGGCGCCCAGCGCACGAGCCACGTGGGCGGTCTCGGCGACATAGGCATCGCGTCCCGCAGAATCGAGCGACCGTGCACCGTAACGGTCGTGTGCCCGCAGGAAGCTGTCGATCTCGGCGACGTGCACCCAGCGGATCAGGTGCGGATCCGACGCGACGTATGCGCGGCCGTCGGGAGCGGTGCCGCGTACGCGCTCGTGCACCGCTCGGACGACGGCGATCGCGCGGTCGGCGTCCTCGATCGTGCCGAATGTGGTCTCGGCGAGGAACGTGCTGGTGCGTTGCAGCCGCCCCCACGGGTCGCCGCGGAATCCCGAGTGCGCGTCGACGGCCGCCATCGCGAGAGGGTGCAATGACTGCAGCAGCAGCGCGCGGATGCCCCCGACGAACATCGAGGCGTCGCTGTGGACGACGTGGATCGCGGACCCCGGCGGATAGCGCCGCGGACCCACCGAGCCGTGGATGCGATCGCGGCGGGCCGGGCCCTCATCGCCGGCGACCCGCGCGAAGATCGTGTCGCCGACGCGCTTGCGGACAGCCTCGGTGGGGTTCATTCGCCCGTCGCCCCGTCCAGTAGCTCCCGGAGTATGTCGACGTGTCCGGCGTGCCGGCCGGTCTCTTCGATCATGTGGGTCAGGATCCAGCGCAGCGAGTAGCGGTGGTCGAGCCGCGCGCACCGATCGTCCAGCTGGTAGCGCGCGGCGACGGCCCGCGACTCGTCACAGGCCGCCCGATAGTCGGCGATGATGTCCGTGAGCGAATGGTCGGCGGTGACACGGAAGGCTCCGTCACGGTCCTCGGGAGTGCTTCGCTGAGGTACGTCGGGTTGTCCGTCCATGTCGCCGCGGAACCAGTCCCGCTCGACATCGGCGAGATGACGGATGAGACCCGAGATCGTCATCGGCGACGGCAGCAGCTGACGGGCGGCGTCGGCGTCCGAGAGCCCTTCGGCCTTCCAGATGATTGTCGCGCGCAGGAAGTCGAGGAATCCCTCGAGTGACTCGCGCTCGGACCCATGGTCGGGCGGATTCGGGCGTACGTCTGGGAGAAGCTGGCCGATCGTCATACGTCGACGGTAGCCGTAGGGCACGACGCCCGCCGTCCCACGATGCTCACGCGGGGACAACGCAAAACCCCCACCGCTCGGTACGGAGGGGGTTGCGTTCCCGGGCGCCTGATCCGATCAGAAGGGAGTTCCGATCGGATCTGAGACAGGGAGTGTCTCGGAGTCCGGATGACTGTCACCCATTCTGGCCGCTCGGCACGAGGCGGACGTGGGACCAAAGTCCCTGCTGTGGCGACAAAGGTCCGGGATTCGTGAACACGCCGCAGGGTGCATCCGTACTCTTGCGGGATAGGGAGGGTGACATGGCAGGGAGAGCCACGGTCGGGTCGCCACGGCTCCAGGACATTCTCGATGCCGTCGCTGCGGTGTCGTCGGACGTCTCGATGGAGGACCTGCTCGATCGCATCGTCAGCGTCTCGGCCAGGCTCGTCGGTGCTCGGTACGGATACCTCGACGTCCTCGAGAAGCGGGCGGACCGCCGGCTCGGCCGATCGGCGCGGTTCGGTATCGATGAAGCCGGCCTCCGGGCGAGCGGCCCCCTTCCACCGGCCCGCCAGCTTCTCGTCGACCTGATCGCCCAACGCAGCTCACGGCTCGCCCGCCCCGCCGCGGAGGAGCTGTCCGACTTCATCTGCGTCCCCATCGAGAGTCAGGGCCAACCGTTCGGCAATCTCTATCTGACCGACAAGGCCGGCGGGAAGGGCTTCACCGCTGCGGACGACGCAGCGGTGCTGGCCGTCGTCTCCGCGGCAGGGGTCGTGATCGAGAACGCCCGTCTGCACGAGCGGAGTGAGCGGCAGCGACGCTGGTTGGCCGCTGCCGCGGACATCACCTCGACGTTGCGCGGGCCCATCTCGCGGGCAGACATGGTTCAGCTGGTGGCGGACCGTACGCGGGAGATCACCTCTGGCGACTTCGTGGCGTTGCTGGTGTCAGCCGACGAGAGGTTCGTGATCGCCGGAGT
>JAWWPE010000045.1:0-7287 GCA_033850895.1 Nocardioidaceae bacterium
CGACGCTCCACGAGGTCGACCCACTCGACGGCGCCGCGGTGGCCGCACTGGCGCTCGACCTCGGCGTCGACCTGGTCGTCGTCGGCCCCGAGGCGCCATTGGTTGCGGGCGTCGCCGATGACGTACGTTCGGCCGGCATCGCGTGCTTCGGACCCACCCGGGAGGCCGCCCAGCTCGAGGGTTCGAAGGCGTTCGCCAAGCAGGTGATGGCTGCCGCCGAGGTGCCGACCGCGATGGCACACGTCTGCGAGACCGTCGAGGAAGCGACCGCGGCCCTGGACGCGTTCGGTCCGCCGTACGTCGTCAAGGACGACGCGCTCGCCGCCGGCAAGGGCGTCGTCGTCACCAGCGACCGTCAGGCCGCGCTCGACCACGCGGCTGCGTGCGATCGCGTCGTGATCGAAGAATTCCTCGACGGGCCGGAGGTCTCGCTGTTTGCGATCACCGACGGCGAGACCGTGCTGCCGTTGCAGCCGGCGCAGGACTTCAAGCGCGCGTACGACGGTGACGAAGGCCCCAACACCGGAGGGATGGGTGCCTACACGCCGCTGGACTGGGCGCCGGACGACTTGGTCACGGAGGTCTCGCGACGCGTGCTGGTGCCGACCGTCCAGGAGATGGCTCGCCGCGGCACCCCGTTCCAGGGACTGCTGTACGCCGGGCTCGCACTGACCAGCCGAGGCGTCCGCGTGATCGAGTTCAACGCGCGCTTCGGCGACCCGGAGACCCAGGCCCTGCTGGCACTTCTTCGAACCCCGTTGTCCGCCCTGCTCCACGGCGCGGCCACCGGGAGCCTCGGTGAGGTCGGACTGCCGCAGTGGAGCACGAATGCCGCGGTCGCCGTGGTGATGTCCGCCGACGGCTATCCCGAGTCACCGCGCAAGGGTGATCCGATCACCGGCATCGACCAGGCTGACGCCCTCGAGGGTGTCGATGTGATCCACGCCGGCACCGCGATCGTCGACGGTCACCTGGTGACCGCGGGCGGCCGGGTGCTGGCCGTCACGGCGACCGGCGACACCCTCGCCGAGGCGCGCCGTCGGGCGTACGCCGGGGTCAGCGAGATCAGCTTCGCCGGCGCCCACGCGCGTACGGATATCGCTCGTGCTGCCGTAGATGGGACACTGGAGGGGTGACCACCCCGAACGTTCTCGCCAGCCGCTACGCCTCGCCCGAGCTGGCCCGGATCTGGTCGCCCCAGCACAAGATCGTGCTCGAACGCCGGCTCTGGATCGCGGTCCTCAAGGCGCAGAAGGATCTCGGAGTCGAGACTCCCGACGGCGTGATCGAGTCCTATGAGTCGGTGATCGACGAGGTCGACCTCGACTCGATCGCCGAGCGCGAGAAGGTCACCCGGCACGACGTCAAGGCTCGCATCGAGGAGTTCGCCGCCCTCGCCGGCACGGAGCACATCCACAAGGGCATGACGTCGCGCGATCTGACCGAGAACGTCGAGCAGCTGCAGATCAAGGCGTCGCTCGAGCTGATCCGTGAGCGTGGGGTCGCAACGCTTGCCCGCCTGGGACGGCTGGCGAGCGAGCACGCCGAGCTGGTGATGGCCGGCCGCAGTCACAACGTCGCAGCCCAGGCGACGACCCTCGGCAAGCGTTTCGCCACGGTCGCCGATGAGCTGTTCGTCGCGATGGACCGCCTCGACGATCTGGTCGCCCGCTATCCGCTCCGTGGCATCAAGGGCCCGGTCGGCACGGCACAGGACCAGCTCGACCTGCTCGGCGGCGACGAGGCCAAGCTCGCCGAGCTCGAGCAACGCGTCGCCCGGCACTTGGGCTTCGACCGGGTGCTGACCAGCGTCGGTCAGGTCTATCCGCGTTCGCTGGACTATGACGTCGTCACCTGCCTCGTGCAGCTCGCGGCGGCGCCCTCCAACCTCGCCACGACGATCCGCCTGATGGCCGGCAACGAGATCGTCACTGAGGGCTTCAAGCCCGGCCAGGTCGGTTCGAGCGCGATGCCGCACAAGATGAACACCCGCTCGTGTGAGCGGGTCAACGGTCTCGCGGTCATACTCCGTGGCTACGCCTCGATGGTCGGCGAGCTCGCCGGCGACCAGTGGAACGAGGGCGATGTCTCGTGCTCGGTCGTACGCCGGGTGGCCCTGCCTGACGCGTTCTATGCCGCGGACGGGCTGTTCGAGACGTTCCTGACCGTCCTCGATGAGTTCGGCACGTTCCCCGCCGTCATCCAGCGCGAGCTCGACCGTTATCTGCCGTTCCTGGCCACGACCAAGGTGCTGATGGCCTCGGTCCGCCACGTTGTCGGGCGCGAGACGGCGTACGAAGCGGTCAAGCAGCACGCCGTCGCGGTCGCACTGGAGATGCGCGAGAAGGGGGCCGCCGAGAACGACCTGTTCGCTCGCCTGGCCGCCGACGAGCGCCTCGGCCTTTCGGAGGCCGACCTCGCCTCGCTGGTCGCCTCGCCGATCGACTTCACCGGTGCCGCGGTGAGTCAGGTGCACGCTGTCGTCGCGCGCATCGAGGCATTGGTCGCGGCCGATCCGCAGGCCGCGGCCTACTCGCCCGGCTCCATCCTGTGAGCGATCCCGACCCGCGTTATCGCTACCTCGGGTTGGTGATCGCAGCCGTCGTCGTGGTCGCCAATGTGCTCTATCACGTGTCGTGGTGGAACGACTTCCACTGATGTCCTGACGCGTCGCTAGGCTGGCGCCGTGCCCCTCGACATCCCCGGCGCCCGGCATCTCCACTCGGGCAAGGTCCGCGATCTCTACGACCTCGACGGCAAGCTGCTGATGGTGGCCAGTGACCGCATCTCCGCATTCGACTTCGTGCTGAGCCCTGGCATCCCCGACAAGGGCGAGATCCTGACCCGGATGTCGCTGTGGTGGTTCGACCAGCTGGCCGATCTCGTGCCCAATCACGTGCTGTCGACCGACGTGCCCGAACGCGTACGAGGGCGGGCGCTGATCTGCGAGAAGCTCGAGATGTTCCCGGTCGAGTGTGTCGCCCGGGGCTATCTCACCGGCTCCGGGCTGATCGACTACAACGCCACCGGCAACGTCTGCGGCGTGCCCCTTCCGGCCGGTCTGGTCGACGGCTCACGGTTGGAGACGCCGATCTTCACCCCCGCCTCGAAGGCCGAGATGGGCGATCACGACGAGAACATCACGTTCAGCGACGTCGAGGACCTGGTCGGTGCTGCATCCGCCGGCGCGTTGCGTGACCTGACCCTGGCGATCTACGCCAAGGCCGAGGAGATCGCCCGCGGGCGGGGCATCATCCTGGCCGACACCAAGTTCGAGTTCGGCGCCCGTCCAGACGGCACGATCGTGCTCGCCGACGAGGTCCTCACCCCCGACTCGTCGCGCTTCTGGCCCGCGGACGCCTACACGCCAGGACGCCCGACCCCGCCGGCGTTCGACAAGCAGTACGTCCGCGACTGGTTGCTGTCGCCCGCAAGCGGATGGGACCGCGCGGGCAACCGGCCGCCGCCGGCGCTCCCCGCGGAGATCGTCGACAAGACCCGCGAACGCTACGTGCAAGCCTACGAACGGTTGACCGGCGAGACGTTCTGACGGGTCAGCGCAGCAACAGCCAGGTGACAGCGGCGGCTGCCGCGAACGCCACGCCGGCAAGCACCGCGACACGCAACGCCGACACCGTGCGCCGCGGCTTCCTGACGCCCTGCACCTTCGCCCCGGACGAGAGCTGCTCGAGCGCATCCGCGAGGGCACCGGCGGTTGCCGGGCGATCCGCGGGCCTGGTCGCGAGGGCCGATGCGAGCACGTGGTCGAGCTGGCGGGGGAGGTCGTGTGATCGAGCCAGGGACTCGGGGCGGGTGTCAGCACCTCTGGTGAGGAGGCTGCCCGGGTCTCCCACGTCATACGGCTGACGCCCCGACAGCAGCTCGTAGGCCACCGCACCGAGGGAGTAGACGTCCGAGCGCGCGTCGACCGGCTCCCCGCGTGCCTGCTCCGGCGCCATGTAGGCGGGCGTACCGGTGGTGACCGTGACTCCGCTGGCCTCGGCGAGTCGCTTGGCGCTGCCGAGGTCGGAGACCAGCACCTTGTCGTCGGCGCTGATCAGAAGGTTGGTCGGCTTGACGTCGCGGTGCAGCACTCCGGCGTCGTGGAGCACCTGCACGGCACGCGCCGCCTCGATCGCCAGACGGAGTGCCTGCGCAGTGGGCAGACCGGGCTGTATGCGATCGGCCATGGTGCCGCCGGGGATGAAGTCCATCACGAAGAACGGCCGGTCGTCATGGGTGCCGATGTCGTGCACGCGAACCACGCGCGGATCGTCGATCCGGCGCAACAGCCGGGCCTCGGCGAGGAAGCGTTCGCGTACGTCGGCGTGGTTCGACCAGTTCTCGGCGAGGACCTTGACGGCCACCGGGATCTCCAGCTCGCTGTCGGTGCCGCGCCAGACGGTGGCGAACGCGCCGAATCCTTCTACTTCATCAAGGTGATAGCGCCCGATCTGTTTCATCACGGCTCAGTATGGTCGATGCCATGGATGTCGATCAGGAGCTCATCGATCTGGCGCGTGCCGGCGACCCCCGATCGATGGACGAGCTGTTGACGATCATCAGGCCACAGGTCCTGCGCCGCTGCGCCCGGCTGCTGCCCTATCGACAGGATGCGGAGGAGGCGGCGCAGGATGCGTTGCTCTCGATCTCGACCCACCTGAAGGACTACGAAGGGCGCGGACCGTTCCTGGGTTGGGTCACCGTGATCGCCTCCAACTCGGCTCGGCAGACCTACCGCACGCTCAAGCGCAGATTCGCCGAGCGAGCCGTCGACGAGCTGCCCAACAACCCGGATCCGCGCACGACAAGCGTCATCGCCGGGAGTCACCTCGACCTCCTCGACGCGATCGAGGGCCTTGAACGTACGCATCCGACCGCCGTCGAGGCGTTCGTCCTGCGCGATCTCGGCTCCTTGCCGTACGACGACATCGCCGAGCTGACCGGCACTCCGGTCGGCACCGTCAAGGCGCGCATCCATACCGCGCGAGGGTTCGTCCGTGAAAGATTGGGCGGCGATGCGGACAACTTCTGACCGTTGCCGGGCATCTCTGGCTGGGAGGGGCGCCCCATCGGGGGTGCCAGGGCCCAGGAGATCGTCATGAAGCAACAGCTGGCTGCGGCCGTCGTCGCGCTCAGCATGGCCGGCGGTGTGGGCACCGGCGTGGCAGCGCACGCGCTGAGCTCCGATGGGCCGAGCGACAAGCCCACCACGAGTCCGACCACCGCCAAGACCACGACACCCGCGCCGAAGAAGACGAAGAAGACGACATCGCTGCCTCCGCGGAAGACGACCACCACACCCGCGAAGCCGGTGCTCCAGCCGGTGAGCACGTTCCAGATCTTCGCCGGATCGATCGGGCCGATCAAGGCCGGCATGACCAAGCCCCAGGCGCTCGCGACCGGCTATCTCGAACCCGGCACCCCCGGCGCCTGTGGCACGCCCATCCTGCAGTGGAAGTCCGACTACAGCTGGGCGCTGGACCTGACCACGCTCGACGACGGGCAGATCGAGTCGGTCGGCGTCAGCAAGCCGGGCCCACGTACTCGGTCGGGACTCCAGGTCGGCAGCACCTACGCGAGCGTCAAGGCCGTGCTCGGCGAGAGCGCCGTGCCGGAAGCCACCGAGCAGAACCAGACGGCGCTGTATGTCAGTCAGGGCGCCAGCTGGATCGGCTTCCGGTTCGGCGCGGCGCCCGACGCGATCACCGACACCGTGCCGGTCAACTACATCGAGGTCAGGAACGGGTCGAAGCCGGTGCTCACGCCACCTTGCTGAGCGTCCGCGCTTTCAGGGTCGCCGTCTGGCCCGCCACGACCTTGACCGTCGTCTGACCCTTGCACTGCGACTCGACCAGGTCCACGAAGTTCACGATGTACGTGCCGGCGGGCAGCCCGCCGAGTCGGAACGTGCCGTTCGCGGAGACGGTGACCTCGCCGCCGGTGGTCTTGCTGTCCGCGGTGACCAGGACGGCATGCGATGAGGTGACCTTGCCGCGGATGACCCCGGCGGCCTTCATGGTGAGGTCCTGGGTCGTCGGCACACCCGCCTCGGTCACGAACGATCCCGAGCACGCATACACATGGTTGCCGGTCAGGTCATCGGCCTCGAACCGGTAGTGGTCCGTGCCATCGGTCAGCACTTTGGCGAACCGGTAGCGGCCGGCATCGTCGGTCGTGGTGGTTTCCACCAAGGAGCCATCGGCGGGGCCACCGTCGTACAGCCGGATCTCGATGCCGGCGAGCGGGTAGCCGCTGGGGTCGTAGATCGTGCCGGTCACCGTGGTCGTGCCGACGATGCGTGTGGCGACGCGGTTGCTGTGGGCGAGTAGTGCAGTCATGCGTGCTCCTCGGGATGTGGTGGTGTTGTCCGTGGAGATGCGCGGTCGGCGGGAAAAGTTGTCCAGCGACTGGAGTCTGCTGCTTGTATGGTCGGAACGCCCGGCCCCACCACCCCGAGGAGACGATCGTGGGAAATCTCGCCACCCTGCTGGAGACATCGGCGGAGAAGTACGCCGACCGCACGGCGATCGTCTTCGGTGACTCGCGGCTGACGTACGCGCAGGTCAACGGCGCGGCCAACCAGGTCGCCAATCTTCTGGTCTCCCGGGGGATCAAGCCCGGCGACAAGGTGGCGCTCTCCTGCCCCAACCTTCCGTACTTCACGGTGATCTACTACGGCATCCTCAAGGCCGGAGCCACGGTCGTGCCGCTCAATGTGCTGCTCAAGGCGCGCGAGGTGGCCTATCACCTGGCCGACTCCGACGCGAAGGCGTACTTCGCGTTCGAGGGCACGCCCGACCTGCCGATCGGCGAGGCCGCGTGGGACGGGTTCCAGGCCACCGAGACGTGCACCGAGTTCTTCCTGATCAAGCTCGACTCGCAACAGCCTGAGCCGCTGTCGCCGCCGGAGTTCTACGGTCCGCTGGTCGCGCAGCAGCCGCCGACGTTCGACACCGTCGAGACCGATGACGACGACACCGCGGTGATCCTCTACACGTCCGGCACCACCGGCCAGCCCAAGGGCGCCGAGCTCCGGCACCGCAACATGCGCGACAACGCCATGGCCGGCGCCGTCCTGTTCGGCGCCGACGAGGCCAACCCCGACACGTACCTCTGCGTCCTGCCGTTGTTCCACTCCTTCGGGCAGACCGTGATCCAGAACGGCGCGTTCGCGTTCGGCGGCACCGTCGTGATGCTGCCGCGGTTCGAGGCGACGGCCGCGTTGGGGCTGATGCTCAAGGAGAAGGTCACGTTCTTCGCCGGGGTGCCGACCATGTACTGGGG
>JAWWPE010000057.1:0-25115 GCA_033850895.1 Nocardioidaceae bacterium
CCCGGCTATGTGCCCGGCGCCGACATCGTCGAGGCCGCGCCGGTGGCTGGCCTGTCCACCACCACCTCGTCGTCCGCGTCGGCCGAATGGGCTGCCACCCGACTCACCGCCCACAAGCGCTGATGACACTCGACATCGGATCGGCTGCGCCCGACTTCACGCTCAAGAACCAGCACGGCGAGGACATCTCGCTGTCGTCTTTCCGCGGGGCCAAGAACGTCGTGCTGGTGTTCTTCCCCTTCGCGTTCAGCGGCATCTGCACTGGCGAGCTCACCGACATCCGCGATCACCTCGCTGACTTCGGCGATGCCGAGGTGTTGGCGATCTCGTGCGATCACTTCTTCTCCAATCGGGCCTTCGCCGACCGCGACGACTACACGTTCTCGGTCCTCAGCGATTTCTGGCCGCACGGTGAGGTCTCGCGCGCTTACGGCACGTTCAACGAGGGGGCCGGGGCGCCCGATCGTGGCTCGTACGTCATCGATCGCGAGGGCGTGCTCCGGTGGAAGGTCGAGAACGGCATACCGGATGCCCGCGATCTCGACGCGTACTTCAGCGCACTCGCCGAACTTTCCTGAAATCTTCGCCAATTACGCTGCGCGGCAACCTGTCCGTACGGTTTGATATTTCTGCCGCGGCTGCCAGGGACCCGAGACCTTGGCAGCCTCGGCTTTTTCATGTCCGGGGTCTCCACGGATTCGGGCCTGAGCGTACGTCTGCGGTAGTCTGCCGCTGGTCCTGAGGGCGAATAGCTCAGTTGGTTAGAGCATCCGGTTTACACCCGGGAGGTCGGGGGTTCGAGTCCCCCTTCGCCCACCATCGCGTCCTGATCGGGAGTCAATTCATGGCAGAACCAGGATCCAAGGTCACCGTCCTCGGCAAAGCGCTGCTGTGCCTTGTCTGCGGGCACGACGAATTCGCCCGACGTGCCATCAAGATGCAGACGACTGGCTTGACGTTCTTCGACCTCGACTGGCTCAACAAGGATGCCGACGGAGCGATCTGCACGGCCTGCGGTCACGTCCACCAGTTTGCGGGCGATGTCCAGCAATGGGGTGAGTCTGTCGACTGAGGTGACCCTGGTCGAGCAGCTGAGAGCCGCCGGCTGCGTGTTCGCCGACGACGAGGCGAAGCTGCTGATCGAGGCGGCCTCCGGATCACAGCTCGAGGCGTTGGTGGCCCGGCGGGTGGGCGGCGAGCCATTGGAGTACGTCCTGGGCTGGGCCGAGTTCTGCGGACTGCGAGTCACGGTCGAGCGGGGCGTGTTCGTGCCCCGTCGACGTACGGAGTTCCTGGTCGAGCGGGCTCTCGAGCTCGCGGCACCCGGCGGGATCGTCGTCGAGCTGTGCTGCGGCACGGCCGCGGTGGGTGTGGCCCTGCTCGCGGCGTTGCCGGGCATTGAGCTCCACGTCGCCGACATCGATCCCGTCGCGGTGAGCTGCGCCCGGCGCAACGTGGAGGCCGCGGGCGGACACGTCCACGAAGGTGATCTGTACGCGCCACTCCCGGCCGCTCTGCGCGGTCGTGTCGACCTGCTCGCGGTCAATGCCCCGTACGTACCCACCGAGGCGATCGCGCTGATGCCGCCGGAGGCGCGGCTGCATGAAGCGCGCACCGCGCTCGACGGCGGTCCTGACGGCGTCGACGTCCAGCGAAGGGTGGTCGCCGAGGCCCTCGATTGGCTCGCGCCCGGCGGACACCTGTTGATCGAGACGAGCCTGCGGCAGGCACCGCTGACCGTCAAGGCATTCGAGAATGCGGGTCTCATCGCCAGGACCGAGCATTCCGATGAGGCCGACGGCACGGTCGTGGTGGGTACCCGAACTCGCCCCTGAGGTCGCCAGATGTCACCATGCTGCATGAGAATTCTCGGGTTCGTCCTCCTTGTGGCGACGCTGCTGGCCGCCGGGTGTACGTCGAGCACGCCCGACAAGAAGTCTCCGAAGCTGTCCGCTCACGTGAAGCCGGCGAAGCCGATAGTCCCAGCGAATGCAGCAGTTCTGACGCTCGGCGATGATCTGCCGTTGGCGGCGAAGCTGCCCAGCCGGATCGGCAAGCAGGACGCGAATTTCCTCGGCGTGGCATCCGCGAACGTCGTGTTCGGCACGCTGACCAGGCGCGCGAAGGGCCAGACGCAGCCACAGGCCCGTCCGATCCTCTACAACATCCAGTCCCGGTCGATCGTCCGCATGGACACGGGCCTTGAGCGGCCGGCCAAGACTCAGGTGCTGGGCATGGTTTCGTCGCAGGCGACGATCGTCTGGATCGAGTCGCCTGCGTCGCCCACCGACGGCGACACCACCGTCTACACGTACGAGCGCACCTCCGGAGCGCGGCGCATACGCACCCTCGAACCGTTGCCGAACCACGCGCTCGTCTATGGATCCGACCTCACGATCGAGGACTCGCGAATCCTGTTCAGCATGGCCTCTGTGGACGACAAGATCGGAGCGGGCGCGGGCATCTACCGCGGCTCGATCAATGGCGGCAAACCGTTGAAGATGCTGGTCGAGGACGGGCAGCGGCTCACGATCGACGGGGACCAGATGACGTACTCGGTCGGCAAGAAGCAGTTCGTCCGCGACCTGGGTTCGGGCGACACCAACCCCGCCCCGGTGAGCTCTCACGCCAAGGACAGCACGTTCTGTGGTGCCGAGACCGTCGGCGTCTTCACGGTCCGATGCGAGTCTGACGGTGGGCCGGGCGCCGATGACGCGATGCTGACGATCAAGGACCCGGAGGGCCATTCGACGAAGGTCGGCCCGTTCGCCGGACTGGCACCGAACGACCTCCGGATGATCGGACCCTGGATCGACATCGGGTCGACCGACGGACGGATGCGCGGCCAGGAGTACCTCCTGAACGTAGGATCCAAGACCCTCAAGGCGCTGCCGAGGGGCACCTCGCTCGAGTCGGGCAACGCTCCCGAGATGGCTCCGGACCTGACCCTGCTCAGTGAGCCCGGCAATCACCAGCGACAGTGGCTCGTCCACATCCCGTCCACCTGAGTGGACGTCCACAGGTGATGCGCCGCGCCGGACACCATGTCGGCGGCGGCTGACACGATGGCCGGTATGCCCACCAGCACTGAGACCGAAGCGCTCGACGTCCTGCGCACCCTCACCGGACGTGACGACGCGGTCTTCCACGAAGGGCAGCTCGAGGCGATCCAGGCACTTGTCGACGATCACCGCCGGGCCCTGGTCGTGCAACGCACGGGTTGGGGCAAGTCAGCGGTCTACTTCATCTCCACATTGCTGCTCCGCCGGCGTGGTGCCGGGCCGACTCTCCTGGTGTCGCCGCTGCTCGCGCTGATGCGTGACCAAGTCGCCGCGGCAGCCCGCGCCGGCGTACGCGCTGTGGCCATCAACTCCGCCAACCCGCACGAGTGGGAGGAGACCCGCGCCAAGCTCGCCGCCGACGAGGTCGACATCCTGCTGGTGTCCCCGGAGCGGCTCAACAACCCGCGGTTCCGTGACGAGCAGCTGCCCGATCTGATCGCTCGCATGGGCATGCTCGTGGTCGACGAGGCCCACTGCATCTCCGACTGGGGACATGACTTCCGGCCCGACTATCGTCGGTTGGCCGAGCTGATCGCGGCTCTGCCCGCCGATCTGCCGGTGCTGGCCACGACGGCAACGGCGAACGCTCGGGTCGTCACCGATGTCGCGGAGCAGCTCGGCGCTGCCGACGAGGTGCTGACGATTCGTGGGTCGCTCGCGCGTACGTCCCTGCGGCTCGGCGTGCTCGAGCTGCCGACCTCCCGCGACCGCCTGGGCTGGCTGCTGAGCCATCTCGGCACACTCGACGGGAGTGGCATCATCTACACGCTCACCGTGTCTGCCGCGGAGGACACCGCACGGCTGCTTCGCGAGGCCGGCCACGCCGTACGTGCCTACACCGGGCGCACCGATCCGGCCGAGCGCGAAGAGCTCGAGCGTCAGCTCAAGGGCAATGAGCTGAAGGCGCTCGTCGCCACCAGCGCGCTCGGGATGGGTTTCGACAAACCTGACCTCGGATTCGTGCTCCACCTCGGCGCACCGTCATCGCCGGTGGCCTATTACCAACAGGTCGGTCGTGCCGGACGCGCCACTGCCAGCGCGGACGTCCTGCTGTTGCCCGGCGTCGAGGACACCGACATCTGGCGCTACTTCGCCACTGCGTCGATGCCGACCGAGCAGCGAGCGGCCGAGGTCATCGGGGCTTTGAGTGACACACCATTGTCAACGCCGGCGCTCGAAGCCCGGGTCAACCTGCGACGCACACCTCTCGAGCTGCTGCTCAAGGTGCTCGACGTCGACGGCGCCGTCCAACGCGTCACCGGGGGATGGGTCGCGACCGGGCGGCCATGGACGTACGACAAGGAGCGCTACGAGCGCATCGCCGAGGCGCGCGAGGCCGAGCAACGGTCGATGGTCACGTACGAGCGTTCCGACTCCTGCCGCATGGAGATGCTGCAGGCCGACCTCGACGATCCCACCGCGGCTCCGTGCGGGCGCTGCGACAACTGCACGGAGCCCTGGTATCCGTCCGCGGTCGACGAGCAGGCGACCCGCACCGCATCGAGCACGCTCGACCGGGTCGGCGTCGAGATCGAGCCGCGTGCCCAATGGCCGGCGACGACAGGCAAGGGAGCGACGAAGATCCCCGACGGCGAGCGATTCGAGCCCGGCAGGGTCGTGGCGCGACTGACCGATCTCGGCTGGGGCGGCGTCCTGCGCGAGCTGTTCGCGGCCGGGGCGTCCGACGGCCCGATCACCGAGGAGCTGCTCGGCGCCTGCGTGCGGGTCCTCAAGGACTGGGATTGGGCCGAGCGCCCCGTCGCCGTCGTCAACATCCCATCGCGATCTCGGCCGCAGCTGGTCGACTCCCTGGCGCGCGGCATCGCCAGGATCGGCCGGTTGGCTGATCTCGGGCCACTCGATTTGGTTGGCGGTGGTCCGACCGGCGATTCGGGGGGCAACAGCGCCTATCGACTCAACGGTGTGGCCGGCACATTCGCGGTGAGTGCGCAGCTCGCAGACGAGCTGGCCGGCCTTGGCGGCAAGCCCGTTCTCCTGATCGACGACCGCGTCGACAGCCGGTGGACCCTCACGGTCGCCGCCCGCGAGCTGCGTCAGCACGGGGCAGGTCCGGTGCTTCCACTGGCGCTCGCGATCGTCGGTTGACCGGCGACGATACGTTGGACCCATGGAACACAGATACCTCGGAAACAGCGGCCTCAAGATCTCGGAAATCGCCTACGGCAACTGGCTGACCCACGGGTCGCAGGTCGAGGAGGATGCCGCCGCCGCATGCGTACGACAGGCCCTCGACGAAGGCATCACGACGTTCGACACCGCCGACGTCTATGCCAACACCGCGGCCGAGTCCGTCATGGGCCGCGCCCTCTCGGGCGAAAGGCGGGAGTCCCTGGAGATCTTCACCAAGGTCTACTGGCCGACCGGCCCGGGTGGCCCCAACGACTCCGGCCTTTCGCGCAAGCACATCATGGAGTCGATCAACGGGTCGCTGACCCGACTGCAGACCGACTACGTCGACCTTTACCAGGCCCACCGCTACGACACCGAAACCCCGCTCGAAGAGACGATGCAGGCGTTCGCCGACGTGGTCCGATCCGGCAAGGCGCTCTACATCGGCGTCTCGGAGTGGACCGCCGACCAGATCCGCGCCGCCCATGCTCTCGCGAAGGAACTCGGCGTCTCATTGATCTCCAGCCAGCCGCAGTACTCGATGCTGTGGCGGGTCATCGAGGGCGAAGTGGTTCCCACGTGCGAAGAGCTCGGCATCGGCCAGATCGTGTGGTCGCCGATCGCGCAGGGCGTGTTGACCGGCAAGTACAAGCCCGGTCAGCCCGTGCCCGAGGGTTCCCGCGCCACCGACGACAAGGGCGGCTCCAACATGATCAGCCGTTGGCTCAACGACGACGTGCTCAACGCGGTGGCAGGTCTCGAGCCGATCGCCGCCGACGCCGGCCTGAGCATGGCGCAGCTCGCTGTGGCCTGGGTGTTGCAGAATTCCAACGTCTCGGCGGCCATCATCGGCGCTTCGCGGCCCGAGCAGGTGACCGACAACGTCAAGGCGTCCGGTGTCAAGCTCGACGGCGAAGTGATGAAGGCGATCGATGACGCGATCGGGGGCGTGGTGCTGCACGATCCTGCCGTCACCGCACAGTCGGCCCCGGCCACGCGTCCAACCTGACTAGAGTGCCGTCATGCCGACGCTGGGTGATGTCGTTGCCGTGCTCGACGGGTTGTACGACCCTGCGTGGGCTGACGACTGGGACGCCGTAGGCACCGTCGCGGGAGACCCGGCGACCGAGGTTCGCAAGGTGCTGTTCGCGGTCGACCCGGTGCAGTCGGTGGTCGATGAAGCCGTTGCCTGGGGAGCCGACCTGCTGGTGACGCACCATCCGCTCTATCTCAAGGGCGTCACGTCTGTCGCCGCGAGCACGCCGAAGGGTCGCGTCGTCCACGACCTGATCGCGAACGGCATCGCGCTGCACACCTGTCATACGAATGCCGACAGTCCGCCGCTTGGGGTTTCGGAGTCGATGGCACTGGCACTCGGCCTGGTCGACGTACGCCCGCTCGAGCCAGATCCCGCAGCACCCGTCGACAAGTGGATCGTCTTCGTGCCACGCGATGCGGCGGATGCGGTGGCGGAGGCGATGCACGGCGCCGGCGCAGGCGCGATCGGCACCTACGACTCGGCGCAGTTCCAGACCGAGGGCACGGGCTCGTTCCGACCCCTCGAAGGGTCCACGCCGGCCATCGGACAGATCGGAGTCGTCGAGCACGTCGACGAGATCCGGATCGAAATGGTGGCCCTCCGCCGCCTACGTGAGGCCGTACGCGCTGCGTTGCTCGACGCCCATCCTTACGAGGAGGTCGCCTACGACGTGCTCGAACCGGCCGCGAAGGACTCCGACCGGGGAAGCGGCCGGGTCGGGACGTTGAGCGCATCGATGTCCTTGCTGGACTTTGCCGAGCACGTAACCGAGTGCCTGCCGACGCACGACAGCGTCACCCGCGTGGCCGGCGACCCTTCCCGACCCATCAGCACGGTCGCACTGTGCGGCGGGTCGGGCGACTTCCTCCTGGCCACCGCGAGTGCCGCCGGCGCAGACGTCTATGTGACCTCGGACCTGCGGCACCATCCGGTCAGCGAGCACTTGGAGAAGCCGGGAGCCTGCGCGGTCATCGACGTACCCCACTGGGCGGCCGAGTGGACCTGGCTCCCGGTCGCCGCGGCGGCTCTGAGCCGGGAGCGTCCGGACGTCGAGGTCCGGGTCTCCACGCTGGTGACCGATCCGTGGACCTCGTACGTGCCCGGTACGGTAGCCCTGTGAAAGCCGACCCCACCGCCCAGGCCGCCCTTCTCGATCTACAGGCCCAGGACTCCACGCTCGCCCAGCTCGCGCACCGCCGAAGTGCCCTCCCCGAGCACGCCCGCATCGCGGAGCTGCAGGCAAAGTTTCATGAGCTCGACGGCATTCGCATCGAGGCAGACACGGCCGTCTCCGACCTGACGCGCGACCAGCGCAAGGCCGACGCCGAGGTCGAACAGGTCAAGACACGTCGCAGCCGCGACGAGGAGCGACTCAACTCCGGCGCGCTCAGCAATCCCAAGGATCTCGCCAGTCTCCAGCACGAGCTGGTGGCTCTCGAGCGGCGCATCTCGACGCTCGAGGACGCCGAGCTCGAGGTCATGGAGGCGCTTGAGGAGGCCCAGACCAGCCTCGCCGCCGCCGAAGCCGAGCTCGAAGTCGTCCGGGCCGAGCTCGAGCAGACCCAGACAGCTCGAGACCAGGCCGTCGCCGTGATCGACGAGCAGGCAGCTGACGCCCAGGCCGACCGTGATCGGCTGGCCGTGACGGTGCCCGACGACCTCATCGCGTTGTATGACAAGGTGCGCGCCCAGTACGGCGGACTTGGTGCCGCGGCTCTGAAGGCCCGCCGGTGTGAGGGCTGCCGACTCGAACTGAACGGTGCCGACCTCCGCGATCTGGCAGCGCAACCCGACGATGACGTGCTGCGCTGCCCCGAGTGCAGCCGCATCCTGGTGCGCACGGCCGAGTCTGGGCTGTGACGACCCGGATCATCCTCGAGGCCGACGGCGGCTCACGTGGCAATCCCGGAGCAGCAGCGTACGGGGCACTGATCCGTGACGTCGAGACCGGGCAGGTCATCGCCCAGCGGGGTGAGACCATCGGCGTCGCGAGCAACAATGTCGCCGAATATCGCGGCCTCATCGCCGGCCTTGAACTCGTGCGCGACCACGCACCTGACGCCGAGGTCGAGGTCCGGATGGACTCCAAGCTGGTCATCGAGCAGATGGCCGGGCGGTGGAAGATCAAGCACGTCGACATGAAGCCTCTGGCTCAGCAGGCGAGGGAGCTGCTGCCGCCGCACGTCACATGGACGTGGGTGCCGCGTGAGCAGAACTCGGCGGCCGACGCGCTGGCCAATGCCGCCCTCGATGATCAGCTTGCGGGCGGGTCGGGGCTCGTCGCCGAGGCCGGCGGCTCCTCGCGTACGACGACGACCGCGCCGACTGGCTGGGGGGCCAAACGCGGCGAGCCCACGACGCTGATCCTCCTCCGTCACGGCGTCACCGAGTCAACCGATCGCAAGGTGTTCTCCGGCGGCGGCGGATCCGATCCGGCACTCACCGAGACCGGCGTGGAGCAAGCCCGCCGCGCTGCCATCTGGCTCGAACGGCACGGCGGCGTCGATGCGGTGCTGTCGTCACCGATGCGCCGCACCCGCGAGACGGCAGATGTGGTCGCCGACGTACTCGGTCTCGACGTCGAGATCGAGGACGGACTGATCGAGACCGCCTTCGGAGACTGGGACGGCTCGACATTCGCCGAGATCCAGCAGCGCTGGCCCGATGAGCTGGCCGCCTGGCTCGGATCATCGACCATCGCACCGCCCGGCGGAGAGGCGTTCGACGTCGTCGATGCGCGAGTGGCTGCCGCGCGCGACCACATCGTCGGTTCTCATCCCGGCGAGA
This sequence comes from Nocardioidaceae bacterium, assembly GCA_033850895.1. Classification (GTDB taxonomy): domain Bacteria; phylum Actinomycetota; class Actinomycetes; order Propionibacteriales; family Nocardioidaceae; genus Aeromicrobium. Next base: position 9,019 of record JAWWPE010000057.1, read on the forward strand.
CCGTTGTCGCAGTGAGTCACGTGACACCCATCAAGCTGTTGATCAGACAGGCGCTGGAGGCGTCGATGTCGATCGTCTACCGGATGGAGCTGGCTCCCGCCTCGCTCACCACGATCGCGTGGTGGCCGGACGGGAACTCGTCCGTGCGCAACTTCAACATCGTGCCGGAATAGCCGCTCAGACTTCGGCGACGATCACGTCGAGCCGTTGGCCATCGCGTTCGACCTCCCACCCGAGGTCGGTCAGCACGTCGCGGAGCTCCTCGACGGTTGCCGGGTCGGCGCCGGACTCGAGCAGGCCGCGTACGATCCGCCCCTTCGTCGCCTTGTTGAAATGACTCACGATCTTGCGGGTGCCCTGGTGCTCGTGCAGCACGCGCATCGTGGCGGTCCGCGAGGCCAGCTCCGCCGGAGGCTTGCCCAACGCCGTGTAGGTGCCCGAGCGCAGATCTATCAACAGCCCGTCACCGGTGACCTCGCGCATCACGCGGGGGAGAGGCGTACGCCAGCGCCCCGCAACGGTGCCGAGCCGTGGCAGGGAGATATTGCCGGACAACCGGTATGCCGGGATGTGGTCGCTGGGCCGAAGCAGGCCGAACAACGCACTGGCGACAGCCAACGACTCATCCGCCCGGATCCGTGACGCGGCGTCGAGGCTCGCCAGGTCGAGGGCCGAGAACAGCACACCGGTGTAGACGGCGTCCGCGCGCGCGGTCGGCTCTTGGTCGAGCACGGCGTTGACCTCGATTGCCGAGGCCTGGGTGGGTCCGAGATCGAGCGTCGACATGGCCCGCTTGGGGTTGCCGTTGCAGAGCTTGATCAGGGTTCTCAGCAGCTGAGCACGTGTGGCGGTGAGGCTGCTGAACGCCAGGGAATCCAGGTCGAGCGGGTCTCCCGAATGCGGCCGGGTCTTGCCTTCGGACGGCGGGAGCAGGATCAGCACGGCTCGACCCTAGCGGCGTCACCAGATCAGCGAAGTCCACGCCCACAGGACGGTCGTGCAGATCACGACGATGGCCGGTGTCGTGGCGAGTCCGAGGCGATGGAACTCCCAGACGGACGAGAGGGTGCGGCCGCCCGATTGTCGCCACAGGATGTTGGCGAGTGAGCCGATCAGCGTGAGGTTGGCGCCGACGTTGACGCCCACCAGCAGGGCAAGCACCGCCGCCGGGCCGGCGATCGCGGCCGATGGAAGCAGCAGGAGGGTCGCCGGCAGGTTGTTGACCACATTGGCGGCGACCATCGCGATCAGGGCGATCAGCAGGAGCGCGCCCAGACCGGTGCCGGCGGGCATCGCGTCGTCGAACCAGTCGCCGACCCTGGTCGTCGCGAGCCAGTTGACCACCGACCCCCAGACCAGCACGAACAGCGCGAGCGGGACGTTGGCGGCCCGGATGAGGTCGCTCCAGGTCGAGGTGCGCCGCACCAGGGCGTACGCACCGAGCAGGATCGCTCCCGCAGCGGCCGGCACCCACGGGGTGGTGCCGCTCGCCAGTGCGAACAACACCACGAGCACGACTGCGCACGGGAACAACGGGAGGGCGAAGTCTTCGCCGGTCGGCTGGACGTACGGCGCGCGCAGCTCGTCACGGAACCACCAGCTCAGCACGGCATACTCCGCTGCGATTGCGACCAGCCACACCGGCAGCATCGCCCACGCGAAGCCGATGAACGTCAGCCCGGTGGAGCCGAACACCAGCAGATTCGTCAGGTTGGAGACCGGCAGCAACGTCGAGCCCGAGTTGGCCAGTCGGACCGAGGCGTAGGCGTGCGAGCGATGAGGGCGGGCCGCCGAGGCAGCGATCAGGACCGGTGTGAGCAGGACGACCGTGGCGTCGAGGCTCAGCACCACGGTGACGACCGCGGCGAGTGCCACGCTCCAGGCCAGCAGGCGGGCGCTGGACCCTTGGGCGCCTCGCGCCATCCGGCCGCCGAGCACCTCGAACACACCCTCGTCGGCGCAGGCCTGGGCCAGCACCATGATCGCGACGAGGAATCCGACGACCTGGGCGAGGGTTCCGAGGTCGTGCGTCACCCCGAAAACCTAGCGGACGCCCTAGAGCCAGCCGAGCCCGTCGGCGATCAGCAGCGCACCGAAGATGACGAAGGCCGCGGTGGCGCCGATTCGAATCAGCTTGTCGGGCAGGTGCTTGCCCAGCACGGCTCCGACGCCGATCGCCAGGGCATCGGCCACGACCATGCCGAGAGTGCTGCCGATCCAGGTGCCGAGCCAGCCCTCCTGCGTGGCGAGCGTGATCGTCGCGAGCATCGTCTTGTCGCCGAGCTCCGCGAGGAAGAACGCGGTGCCGACCGCGAAGATGGCCGCCCCTCGATGGAGAGCCGCCTTGTTGGCTTCTTCCTCGCTGAGCTCGTCACCACGCCAGGTCCAGGCCGCGAACAGCAGGAATGCCACGCCGGCCACGATCGAGATCGTGTGCTGGCTCTGGGCGAACCGATCACCCACGAAGGCGCCGATGCCGACCGACACCAGGTGGACGATCCCGGTCGCGAGGGCGATGCCGATCAGCACGTCGCGAGTGCGATAGCTGGTCGCGAACGTCAGAGCCATCAGCTGGCTCTTGTCGCCCATCTCGGCCACGAAGATCACGGCCGTGCTGAGCAGGAAGGCGTACATCGAGAAGGCTCCTCGTCCACCCGGACGAAGAGCCTTGGATGACAAGCCTTCGACCAGGCATGTCATTGACAGTTCTGGCCGAAAGTCTCGTCCGCCAGGTGCCTTGAAGGTGATCAAGGTTCCTGGCCTGTTGCACCGGACCCGAGGGCCAGTATGTCGACGCAACCGTTGGGGACTACTCCCTTTCGTGCCTCCACTCTAGCCGAACGGCACCGACGTCCGCACAGCCGCCGGAATGCACGTAGAATCGGCGAGCGAATGAGTCGGCCGGGCGGCCGCGGCACCCAGGTGTCGAGGAAAGTCCGGACTCCGTAGGGCAACGGTGGTGGCTAACGGCCACCCACGGTGACGTGCGGGACAGTGCCACAGAAAATAGACCGCCAACGGCCCCTCGGGGAACGGGTAAGGGTGAAACGGTGAGGTAAGAGCTCACCAGCGCTCCGGGTGACCGGAGCGGCTAGGTAAACCCCACCGGGAGCAAGACCAAGAGGGCCTTCGGGTCTGCGCTGACGGGCTGCTCGTCCAATGTCAGCGGGTAGGTCGCACGAGGCGCTCAGCAATGAGCGTCCCAGATGGATGGTCGCCTCCCGCTTCGGCGGGAACAGGATCCGGCTTACAGGCCGGCTCATTCGCCCCGAGGGAGAGCCGGCCTGCAAACCTGAGCTGTCACTTCCAGATGAGTGCCTGGCTGGTGGCGATCTGGATCTCGGCGCCGATCGGCAGTCCGGCCCGCGCGGTGTCGAGCGTGATGTGCAGTCCGACCACCTGGAAGCCGTGAACGCGCCCGGCGATGGCGACCGATGTCTGCTCGTTGACGGTCACGGTGCCGAGATTCGCGATCTTGATGGTCGTGTTCGGCCCGATGTCGATCGGGATGGCCTTGCCCGCGATCTTGAGATTGATGAACTGCAGGCTGCCATCTTCGGTGAACGTCTTGTCAACCATCTCGGCGGTCGACGTCGACCCAATCGCCGTGGCCGTGATGAGTCCGTTGAACAGATTGAGGTTCGCGATCTTCGTGGACGTCTCGGACTTCGCATAGCCCGCGGTGGTGATTCCGGTCGCGGATGCGTCAAGAGCGCCGAGGTTGAGCACGCCGGGCACGTTGACCTTGGCGATGTGGTTGTTCAGCGTCTTGCCGTTGGTGCCCACGAGCGGCATGTTGACCAAGGGGAGTCGTCCGGTTTCGGCCTTGACCTGTTCGGTTGCGTGCGCCTCGACGTACGCCCCGAACGTGGTGCCACCCAGGCTGGGCGCATCTGGATTGCCCGGCTTGGACGGCTGGACGGCCGCGAACGTCGGGTTGAGGACGATTGACGCACCAGCGGCAGCGCCCGCTCGCGGTGCGAGCAGAGTCACGACGAGCCCGGCGCCGGTGCTGCCGGCAACCTTGCCATTGATCGCGCTGGTCTCCGCGTTGATGGTCACGGAGGCGACACCGGGGATGGTCACGCTGGTGTTGGGGGCGACGTTGATGGGGTACTTCTTACCGGCGATCACGAGCCCGATCAGTTCCGTCGAAGTGTTCGCCGTGGGAGTGCTGTCGTCATCTGCGGCAACGGCGCTCGTCGTGTCGACGGCCTGGATCTTGATGACGCCGCCGAGCAGGGAGACGTTGGCCGTCCGGGCGTGCGCGTTCAGCTTGAAGCCGTCGCCCTGGGCGGTCGCGGTGACGTCGGTGTTGACCGCGCCGATCGACGCGAGCGCGCCGGCCTTGACCGAAGCGACCTTGTTGGTCTGCGTGCCGGGCTTGAGGCCGAACAGCGCCGACTGCGCCGTGGCGCTCGAGGTGATGGTCGTGCCTACGGCGGTGATCTGGGTGCCGCCAGCCGTCACGGCGTACGCGTAAGCAGGACTCACGGTGGCAGCTGTCGCTGACAGAGCAGATGCGCTGACGGCCAGCATGGTCACGAGGCCCGTCGAAGCGAGCTTTCGAAGGGAAATCACGTCAAGTCAACTCCTGTTAAGACTGAACCAGCGGTCGCTGGGCACTTCCCCCTGCCTGCATTAACGAGTGCAATTCGCGGACGTCACGGGTGAATATCGGTGGACTTCGACCGGTGACCGGCGAGGCTAGGAGACCTCGGCGAGCTGAAGCGAGTGCTGCACGGCTGTGGGGTCGTACTCCCAGGCGATCTCGCGCACGATGTCGACGAGGTCGGGGTCATCGGTGTCGATCGTGACGGTGATGTTGGGGCCACGCTCACCGGGGGTTCGGGCCAGGGTCACGTTGGGTATGGCCGTCAGCGCCTGCTCCACGCTGACGTACGCGTCGTCGCTGCTGAGCTCCATGCCAAGTGTCACCCGATGCATCGCTGGCTCCCTGAGATCGATCCCCTAGGAAGAACGAGCCGAGTGCATCGAAGTTAGCGGGTGTGACCTATTCGACAATGGTTGGCACACCAACCATTGGTACACTCATCATATGACTCACAAGATCAACCCGCTGGCGCTCGAGGAACAGGTGTGCTTTGCGGTGGCAGTGGCCGCGCGCTCGGTGGTCGCGGTCTACCGCCCGGTGCTCGAACCGATGGGTCTCACCCATCCGCAGTACCTCGTGATGCTGGCGCTGTGGGAGCACGACCAGCTCGCGGTCAAGGACCTCAGTGCCCTGCTCAAGCTCGACCCGGGCACCCTTTCGCCGCTGGTCAAACGTTTGCACGCGCAGGGCCTTGTCACGCGCGACCGCGATCCGCGTGATGAGCGCGCCCTGGCCATCACGCTGACGCCAGCCGGCCGAGCGCTACGCAAGCAGGCGGAGAAGGTTCCCGGCGCGATCGTGGCAAAGCTCGGCATGGATCTCGAACGCCTGCAAGGGCTGCGTCGTGACCTCGCCGACGTGATCACCGCAGCCGAGCAGGCTCTTGAGGCCGCCGTATGACTGCGATCGTCCGCGACAGAGCCGCCGAGCTGGCCGCCCTTCACACGGTGCAGCGCCGCGTCGCTGCCATCGGATTCTTCGCCGTCGCGATGCACGGAGTCATCGGGCTGGCCGTCGTCGCGCAGATCATCGACGGACAGGGCAGGCACAGCGACGCGATGGTGCTGGTGTTCATGTCCGGCATCTTCGCCCTCGTGACGTATGTCGTGATGCGCACGATCTTGCGCCAGCGGCTCTGGTCCCCGGTGTGGATCGTGGTCTCCCTGGTGCCGACGGTGCTCGCCGCCGTCATGCTGATTGCGTGATTTCCGACCCTTAGTAGGGTCGAATGCATGACTTCCGTTCCCTCTGTCAGTCTCAACAACGGCACCGAGATTCCACAGCTCGGCTTCGGCGTCTATCAAGTTCCTCCCGCCGAGACCAAGGACGCGACGCTCGCGGCTCTGGACGTCGGCTATCGCCACATCGACACCGCGGAGATGTACCGCAACGAAAAGGGCGTCGGCGAAGCCGTACGCGAGTCGGGCCTCGACCGCGCGGACGTCTTCGTCACCAGCAAGCTCAACAACGGATTCCACGCCCACGACGATGCGCTCAAGGCGTTCGACACGTCTCTTGACGCGCTGGGCTTCGACTACCTCGATCTGTTCCTGATCCACTGGCCGCTGCCGGGCATCGACATCGACTTCATGGAGACCTGGACCGCGCTGGAGGAGATCTACGCCTCCGGCCGCGCCAAGGCGATTGGATTGTCCAACTTCCAGCCCAGCCACGTACGTCGTGTGATCGCCGAGGGTCAGGTCATCCCGGCGGTCAACCAGATCGAGGTGCACCCCTACCTCACCCAGGACGAGGCGCGCGCGGCCAACTCCGAGCACGGCATTGCCACCGAGGCGTGGTCGCCCATCGCCCAAGGATTGGTGCTCGACGATCCCGTCGTCACTGGCGTGGCGAGCGAGCAGGGAAAGACTCCGGCACAGGTCGTCCTCCGCTGGCACCTCCAGCGCGGTGACATCGTCTTCCCGAAGTCGGTCACCCGCAGCCGGGTCGAGGAGAACTTCGACCTGTTCGACTTCGAGCTCTCCGACGGCGACATGGCGGTCATCACCGCACTCAACAAGGACGAGCGCACCGGGCCCAACCCGGACGAGTTCAACTGGATTCCGTGAGAACCAGCCGGCGCTGACCCCGCAACAACGAGTTACACCCGGCTTCTCAGGCCGCTACGCTGCCACGCATGAGTGAAGAACACGAGAACCACCAGCCGCCGGAGAAGTACAGCTATGCCGTTGGCGCTGGTCTCGGCCTCTTGGTCGGCGGCGCCATCGGGCTCTTCAGGGACCAGTTCCTCATTGACGCGGTGCTCGGTGTCGCGATCGGCCTCGTGGTGACCTACCTCGTGAGGTTCCTGCGCCCGTAGGTCAGGGCAACGTCAGGATCTCGGCCCCGTCGCGGGTCACCAGCAGGGTGTGCTCGAACTGTGCGGTGCGCGACTTGTCCTGGGTGGTGGCGGTCCAGCCGTCGTCCCACATGTCCCACTCCACGGAGCCGAGCGTCAACATCGGCTCGATCGTGAACGTCATGCCCGTCTCGATCACGGTGTCGTATGAGGGATCGTCGTAGTGCGGGATGACGAGGCCGTCGTGGAACGCCGGCCCGACACCGTGCCCGGTGAAATCGCGGACGACTCCGTAACCGAACCGCTGGGCATACGACTCGATGACCCGTCCGATGACGCTGACCTGGCGCCCCGGCTTCACCGCCTTGATGGCCCGCATCATCGCCTCCTCGGTGCGCTCGACCAGCAGTCGCGAGTCCTGGTCGACGTCGCCGACGAGATAGGTCTTGTTGGTGTCGCCGTGGACCTCGCCGATGTACGCGGTGATGTCGATGTTGACGATGTCGCCGTCCTGGAGCGGTCGATCGTCCGGGATCCCGTGGCAGATGACTTCGTTGACACTGCTGCACAGCGACTTCGGGTAGCCGCGGTAGCCCAGCGTGGACGGATAGGCACCCTGCGCGATCAGGAACTCATGGCCGACGCGATCGAGCTCGTCGGTCGTCACGCCCGGCGCGATCGCGGCCTCGACGGCGTCCAGCGCCTGGGCGGCGATCCGGCCGGCGACTCGCATGGCTTCGATCGTCTGCGCATCGCGGACGTAGGAGCCGCGATAGGGCAGTGGGCCGGCCTGGCCGACGTACTCGGGCCGATCGATCGACGCGGGTACGGCGCGCTCGGGGGACAGGCGGCCGGCAGTCAGGAGGTTCACCCGAGGAGTTTAGTGGGCGCGCCCGACCGTGGTCTGAGGCAGGATGGGGGCATGGCCGACACAGATGAGAAGTGGTACTTCTGCATGGTCCATCGGGCGGTTGAGCCCCAGGCCGGCTGCAAGCCGGCCGATCGGCTCGGACCGTATGACTCGGCGGAGAAGGCATCGCGCGCGTTGGAGATCGCAGCAGAGCGTACGAAGGCCTGGGACAACGATCCGCTCTGGAACGACCTGCCGGACGATTCCGAGGGATGAGACGTCGGAGGCGGCGTAACCGGCGGCTTCAGCTGGACCGGTCCGGTCCGTGGATCGGCGTCGGGGGACTGGTCATCGTCCTGTGGATCGCGATCGGCAGCGTGTTGTACGCCCCGTGGTGGGGCGTGCTGCTCAACCTGGCCCTGCTCGTTCCAGAGGCGATCTGGCTCAGGCATTGGATGAAGTCCCGCCCTGCGTGGTGTGTGCTCGTGCCCATCGTCGGAACGGCCTTGACCGGCCTGCTGGCCTTCGTCGGTGCCCACTTCTGGGGCTGGGGCAACTGACTTCCTGGACGTGAGATCAGCTGTCGAAGGAGTGCTCGGCCGCAGGGAACGCGCCGCCCGCGACGTCAGATGCGTACGCCTTGGCGGCGTCGAGCATGATGCCGTGCAGGTCGGCGTAGCGCTTCACGAAGCGTGGCGCCTTGCCGGTGTTGAGGCCCATCATGTCGGTCCACACCAGCACCTGCGCGTCGCAGTCGATGCCGGCGCCGATACCGATCGTGGGGATGTGCAGCGCCTTCGTCACCTCGGCGGCGACCGGAGCGGGCACCATCTCCATGACGATCGCGAATGCCCCGGCCTCCTCGAGAGCCTTCGCCTCGGCGATCAGCCGGTCGGCAGCATCTCCACGGCCCTGCACGCGGTAGCCGCCGAGATTGTGCTCGGCCTGCGGGGTGAAGCCGATGTGTGCCATGACCGGTATGCCGGCGTCGGTCAGCAGCTTGACCTGCGGCGCCATCGCGAGCCCACCCTCGAGCTTGACGGCGTGGGCGTTGGCTTCCTTCATGAACCGCACCGCGGTGTCGAACGCCTGCTGCGGCGAGCCCTGGTAGGACCCGAACGGCAGGTCCGCCACAATCAGGGCGCGCTTCGCCGAGCGGGTCACCGCGCGCACGAGCGGGATGAGCTCGTCGACCGTCACCGGGAGGGACGTCTCATTGGCAAAGACGTTGTTGGAGGCGGAGTCGCCTACCAGCATGACCGGGATGCCGGCCTCGTCGAAGATGCCGGCGGCGTACTGGTCGTAGGCCGTGAGCATCGCCCACTTCTCGCCGCGTTCCTTCATCTGCTGGAGGTGGTGCGTGCGGATCTTGCGGATCGTCGTGCTGTCGGACGGAGTCGCTGCCGCCGGGCCGGTGCCGTACGGCGCGGTCTCTTCAGGGGTCAGGTCGGTCATGGTGGTGCTCCTTTGCTTCTCGCAGCTCCTCGCGAAGTCCACGGACGCTTCCAGCGTGACAGATCGCGGACGATCTGCCAGCGACTGTGAAGGAACTCACGGCCATCAGGCAGGATCGGATGATGCGTCGCTCGCTCGCGGTCCTGCTCGTCATCGCTGCCGCCGTGCTGCCCGGATGCGGCAAGGGTCCGGGCGACGGGCCGTGCCGTACTCAGTACGCCGACTATCAGCAGCTGCTGGGCGAGAACGGCAACCCCGGCACGTCGGCGATGCCAAGGCAGACGAAACGATGGGATCAGCTCTACCGGGAATTCGGCCAGCGCGCGAAATCCGCCGTCAGCGAGGACTGCACCGGCGACTTCACCAGGCTGCGCAAGACCATGCAGAGCACCGAGTCGATCCTGTATGCCGCCGGTGACCTCGACATGGTCGAGAAGCTCCGGTACGCCGAGCGTGACCTCAAGCACGCCGAACGCATGCGGGAGTACGACCCGTTGCCCCGGAAGCTGGCTGTGGCATTCCCGATCCTGCGCACTGCCGCGCCACGGTCGAACCATGCCCTTGCTCGGCAGTTCGCCGGACTTGACCGCGCGGATCCGCTGGACGCCGCCGCAGTCAGGACCGCCACGGCGGAGCTCAAGAGGGCCGCCAGTGCCAATGTCGACTACCGGCGCTGCCGGCACGAGCTCGACGTCATCGCGGACTTCGAGCTCGACGAGGAATGACTCAGGGCCCTTCGCGCCAGCGGTGGGTGATCGGTACGCGACGGTCGCGACCGAAGTTTCGGCGCGAGACCTTGGGGCCAGGCGGGTACTGCCGGCGCTTGTATTCTGCGCGGTCGACCAGCGTCACGACCCGGTGCACCAGCTCAGGGTCGTAGCCCTCGGCGATCACGTCAGCCGAACCGAGGTCGCGCTCGACGTACGCGTCCAGCACGGCATCGAGCAGGTCATAGGGCGGCAGCGAGTCCGAGTCGAGCTGGCCCGGACGGAGCTCGGCCGAGGGTGGCTTGGAGATCGTGTCCTCGGGGATCGGCGGAGTCTCGCCGCGCTCGGCCGCGACGGCATTGCGCCAGCGTGCCAACTCCCAGACGAGAGTCTTGGGCACGTCCTTGATCGGGGCGTAGGCGCCGACGGCATCGCCGTAGATCGTGGAGTAGCCCGTGGCCAGCTCGGACTTGTTGCCGCACGCAAGCACCAGGTGGCCGTGCTGATTGGACAACCCCATCCAGATCACCGCGCGGATCCGGGCCTGCAGGTTCTCCTCGGCGAGCCCGTCGAGATGCAGGGCTTCCTGGTAGGCGTCGAAGATCGGCGCGATGGCAACCGTGTCGAGTGACAGGCCTGTGCGCCGGGCCATCTCGGCGGCGTCGGACTTGGAGTGCTCGGACGACCAGGCGCTGGGATTCGAGACACCGTTGACGTTCTCGGGTCCGAGAGCGTCGACCGCGATCGCGGCCACCAGCGTCGAGTCGATGCCGCCGGACATGCCAAACAGCACGGACTGGAAACCGTTCTTGCGCACATAGTCGCGTAGGCCGGTGACGAGCGCGGTGTAGATCTCCTCGTTGCGATCAAGCCGCTCCACCTCGACGGTCGGCAGCGGCTCGTACGCCGCGAACACATCGGTGCTGATGATCGTACGTTTGATGGCGAGCCCACCGAACCGCTCGTCCGCGTCCGGCATCGTCGGCGTTGCCGCGGGCAGCTCGAGGTCGACGATCAGCAGCTCGGGGTCGAACTGTCCGGAGCGCCCGAGCACCTGGCCAGTCGCGTCGACCACGATCGAGTCGCCGTCGAAGACCAGCTCGTCCTGCCCGCCGACCAGATTGACGTAGGCCAACACGCACTCGCCTTCGGCGGCGCGACGGGCGCACAGCTCGAGTCGTACGTCGTCCTTGTCGGCCTCGTACGGCGAGCCATTGGGCACGACCAGCAGGGCGGCGTCGGCCGCCTTCGCCGCCGCAGACGGACCGTCGCGCCAGAGGTCCTCGCAGATCGCGAGCGCGACGTCGATCCCGCCGATCTGGACGATGTTGATGGTGTCACCGGCGACGAAGTTGCGAATCTCGTCGCCGACGCCGTAGTTCCACAGGTGGTGCTTGGCCTGCCGGGCGACGATCGCCCCGCCGTGGATCACCGCAACGGCGTTCTGGGGCGCGTTCTTGGGAATGCCCGGTGCGTCGAGCACGTCGGGCTTCTGGTCCAGGAAGCCGACCATGGCGACCAGATCACCGCAACCCTCGTCCTGCAGGCGTACCGCCAGCGCCTCGATCGCCGCCTGGGAGGCGCGGATCAGCGACGCCCGCATCGCCAGGTCCTCGATCGGATAGCCAGTGAGCATCATCTCCGGGAAGGCGATCAGGTGGGCGCCCTTCGCGACGGCCTCCTTGCACTGTTCGACGACGATGTCGGTGTTGCCGTCCAGGTCACCAACGGTGGCATTGACCTGGGCGAGGGCGAGGCGCAGTTGAGGCACGAGTTCAGCGTATCGGCGAGGCGGGAACCCCGAAACACGCCCGTAACACGTGGTCGTCACACTGGCCGTATGGGAAAACAGGAAGACTTTGTGCTGCGTGCTCTCGAGGAGCGCGACGTCCGATTCGTACGTCTGTGGTTCACCGACGTGCTGGGTTCCCTGAAGTCCGTGGCGATCGCGCCGGCCGAGCTGGAGGGCGCCTTCGCCGAGGGCATCGGCTTCGATGGCTCGGCGATCGAGGGGTTCGCGCGCGTGCACGAGGCCGACATGTTGGCCCGCCCCGACCCGTCGACGTTCCAGATCCTCCCGTGGCGCGGTGAGACCCCCGCGACCGGCCGGATGTTCTGCGACATCCTGATGCCGGACGGCTCTCCGTCGTACGCCGACCCGCGCCATGTCCTCAAGCGCACGTTGCAGAAGGCGTCCGAGTCGGGATTCACGTTCTACACCCACCCGGAGATCGAGTTCTTCCTGTTCAAGGGCAAGCCGGAGGCCGGTGACCGACCCGTCCCGGTCGATGACAGCGGCTACTTCGACCACACCGCTCAGGGCGGCGGCCAGGACTTCCGTCGCGAGGTCATCACGATGCTCGAGAACATGGGCATCTCCGTGGAGTTCAGCCATCACGAGGGTGGCCCCGGCCAGCAGGAGATCGACCTGCGCTACGCCGACGCGCTCTCCACGGCGGACAACATCATGACGTTCCGCACGGTCGTACGCGAGGTGGCGCTCAGCCAGGACAAGTGGGCCTCCTTCATGCCGAAGCCGTTCACGGACCACCCGGGCTCGGGCATGCATACCCACGTCTCGCTGTTCGAGGGTGACGAGAACGCGTTCTACGAGGCCGGTGCCGAGTACCAGCTCTCCGCGACCGGGCGGGCGTTCATCGCTGGCGTCCTGCACCACACCCCGGAGATCACCGCGGTCACCAACCAGTGGGTCAACTCCTACAAACGGCTGGCCGGCGGGGGAGAGGCACCCAACTACGTGTGCTGGGGTCATAACAACCGTTCCGCGCTGATCCGGGTGCCGATGTACAAGCCGCACAAGGGCCAGTCCGCGCGCGTGGAGCACCGCGCGATCGACTCGGCGTGCAACCCCTACCTCGCCTTCGCGCTTGTGCTGGCTGCCGGCATGAAGGGGATCGAGGAGAAGTACGACCTGCCGCCGGAGGCCGAGGACAACGTGTGGTCGCTCAACGAGAACGAGCGCAAGGCGATGGGCATCGCCCCGCTGCCGCGCAACCTCGATGAGGCGATCCGGACGATGGAGACCAGCGAGCTGGTGGCCGAGACCCTCGGTGAGCACGTCTTCGACTTCTTCCTGCGCAACAAGCGGGCCGAGTGGCAGGCCTACCGCACCCAGGTCACGCAGTTCGAGATCGACCGGATGCTGTCGATGCTCTGAGCGCTCCGGCGGCCCTCTCGTGGGAAGCCGGTAGCCTGCAAGCGTGGTGAAGGACGCGGCGGAGATCGCTCAGACGCTCGCTCGCAAGGGATTTCGCAACGGCGAGCTGGCCTTCGCCAACCTGCAGCAGCTGGGCGGTCTGCCCGACGACCTGGTCGATGAGATCGCGCGCGTGGCGAGCCCGGACACGGCCCTGAGGTCCCTGACCTCGATCGGCGACCGGCTCGGTGCGGCGAAGCTGCTGGCACAGCTGGAAGCCGATCGGCAGCTCCGTCAGCGCCTCCTCGTCGTCCTCGGCACCAGCGAAGCCCTTGGCAACTTCCTGAGCCGGCATCCTGAGTTCATCTCCGACCTCGGCCGGGATGAGCTGCTTCCCGGCCCGCTGCCACTCGAGACACGTCGCCAACAGATGGCTGCCGTCAGTACGGCGGACGAGCTGCGCGTCAGCTACTACCGCAAGCTGCTGCACATCGCGGCCCGCGACCTGACGGCACTGACCTCGTTCGAGGAGTCCTCCGCCGAGCTCGCCGATCTTGCCGTCGCCACGCTCGGTGCCGCGCTGGCCATCGCGCGCGCGGAGGAGCCGGACGCCGACCTGTGTCGATTCACGATCATGGCGATGGGCAAGACCGGCGGACGGGAGCTCAACTACCTCAGCGACGTCGACGTGATCTTCGTGTACGAGGCCTGCGACGGTGCCGACGAGGAGGCGGCCGTGAAGGCCGCCACCAAGCTGGCCGCCGCCACGATGCGGTTGTGCCGGGAGCACACCGGCGAGGGCACGATCTGGGAGGTCGACGCCAATCTCCGCCCGGAGGGCAGTGCCGGCCCGCTCGTACGCTCGCTTGCCAGCCACGTCGCCTACTACGAGCGCTGGGCCACGACCTGGGAGTTCCAGGCCCTGCTCAAGGCACGGTTCGCCGCCGGGGACGAAGCGCTGGGGCAGGCGTACGTCGACGCGCTCTCGCCGATGATCTGGGCCGCCAGCACGCGCGAGAACTTCGTGACGGACGTACGCGCGATGCGCCGCCGGGTCATCGAGAACATCCCGACCCAGCGGCGCGATCGCGAGCTCAAGCTCGGCCCTGGCGGGTTGCGTGACGTCGAGTTCGCCGTGCAGCTGCTTCAGCTCGTGCACGGCCGCGCCGATGTGTCGCTACGCAGCCCGACCACACTGGAGGCCCTGCGGGCACTCACCAAGGGCGGGTACGTCGGACGTCGCGATGGCGCCGCCATGGAGGAGGCGTACGAGTTCCTGCGGACCCTCGAGCACAGGATCCAGCTATACCGGCTCAAGCGGAGCCACAGCGTGCCGGACGACAGCGAGGACCTGCGGCGCATCGGTCGAAGCATGGGATTTCGGCACAACCCGGTCGAGAGCCTGACCAAGGAGTGGCAGGCGCACCGCCGTCTCGTGCGCCGGCTGCATGAGAAGCTGTTCTACCAACCGCTCCTCGAGGCGGTCGCCTCGTTGCCGAGCGACGGTCTGCGCCTCACCCCGTTGGCGGCGGAGCAACGGCTCAAGGCCCTTGGCTTCGTCGACCCGCAGGGCGCGCTGACCCACATCCAGGCGCTGACGTCCGGGGTTTCGCGGAGGGCGGCCATCCAACGCGCGCTGCTTCCTGCGGTGCTGGCGTGGCTGGCCGAGACGCCCGATCCCGAGGCCGGACTGCTGGCGTTCCGCAAGATCTCCGAAGGCCTGGGGGAGACGCACTGGTATCTCCGCAAGCTGCGCGACGAGGGAGCCGGGGCGGAACAGCTCGCCCGCGTGCTGGGATCCAGCCGCTATGTCACCGACCTGATCCTGCGGGCTCCCGACTCGGTGGCGCTCCTCGGCGACGACGCCGAGCTCGTGCCTCGCCCGCTCGACAGGCTGCGCAGCGAGATGGACCTTGCCGCCGAACGCCACACCGATCCGGCCGCGGGTATTCGGGCCGTACGCCGGGTTCGCCGGCGCGAGCTGTCCCGGGTCGGTATCGCCGACGTGCTCGGCCGGCTCGACATCACCGAGGTCGGCGACGCCCTGACCGACATCTCGACCGCGACGATCGCGGGTGCCCTCAAGGTCTCGATGGCGGCCGTCGAGGCCGAGCGCGGCGCGATGCCCACCCGGATGGCCATCGTCCTGATGGGTCGTCTCGGAGGTGGCGAGGCGGGCTACGGCTCCGACGCGGATGTGATGTTCGTGCACGATCCGCTGCCAGGGGTCGACGAGACGGACGCCACCGACGCCGCGATGGCGGTGGCCCAGGGACTTCGCAAGATGCTCGCCGCACCATCGGACGACCCGGCCCTCGAGGTGGACGCCGAGCTGCGCCCGGAAGGCCGCAACGGCCCCTTGGTGCGTACCTTCGCCGCTCATCGGGCCTACTACGAGAAGTGGTCGGCCGTCTGGGAGGCCCAGGCGCTGCTGCGTGCGAACGCCACGATCGGTGACCCTGACCTCTGCGAACGGTTCACCGCGCTCATCGACCCGTTGCGCTGGCCCGAGGGCGGTGCCACGCCTGACGAGGTGCGGGAGATCCGGCGGATCAAGGCGCGGGTCGAGGCCGAGCGCCTGCCGCGTGGCGCCAATCCCAACACGCACCTGAAGCTCGGTCGGGGAGGGTTGGCCGACGTGGAGTGGACCGTCCAGCTCCTGCAGATGCGGCACGCCCACGACGTGCCCCAGCTCCGCACCACACGCACCCTTCCTGCCCTGCACGCCGCGCGCCGGGCCGACCTGATCTCGGCGACTGACGCCGAGGTGCTCGAGTCGGCCTGGCGCCTGGTCAGTCGCATCCGCAACGCGGTCGTGCTGATGCGTGGCAAATCAGCGGACTCGATGGTCGAGCAGGGCGCCGAACGTGCCGGGGTGGCCCACCTGCTGGGCTACGGTCAGGACCAGAGCGAGCAGATGGTCGACGACTACCTGCGCACGACCCGGCACGCCCGCAAGGTCGTCGAGAGGATCTTCTATGAATGAGTGGCTCACTCGCCGTGCGCCGATCCTG
>JAWWPE010000095.1:0-4492 GCA_033850895.1 Nocardioidaceae bacterium
TTCGGTGGCGTGACCTGCGACGTCGTACGAAGTCGCAGTCACGCGCCTGATCTGAGGGGATCGGGATTGCCGAAGGTGTCCGGAGATCAGAGGTCAAGCGTGTCGTGGGCGCCCGTCAGCCCGCTGCGAGCATCCGACAGCGCAACCAGTGGAACGGGAGCGCAGATCCGGCTACGCATCGGTGGGATCAAGTCGCCAGCGACTCGGCGGCGATATCCCTGAGGGCGTCCCGGAGCGCAGCGCGTGAGGTGATTCCGAGCTTCGGGAAGAGTTGGTAGAGGTGGGTGCCGACCGTTCGGTGCGAAAGGAACAGCCGCTCACCGATCTCCTTGTTGGTGAGCCCGGCGGCGGCGAGCTGGGCAATCTCCAGCTGTTGTGGGGTGAGCGACGTCGGCCCGAGCGTCTCGGGGCGGCCGATCGACACACCAGTCGCCCGCAGCTCGTTCCCAGCCCGCACCTCCCATGGCCGCGCTCGGAGCCGCTGGAACGTCTCCCGAGCCGCTCGAAGGTGGTCGCGGGCTTCGGACGTGAGCTTCGATCTGCGAAGACGTTCGCCGTAGGCGAGCTGCACCCTGGCCAGGTCGAACTGCCAGCGATCGGCACCCGGAACGGCAAGGGCCTTCTCGAACCATGCGGCGTCCTGGCCGTCGGGCGCGGCCATCGCGGCCGACGCGTACGTCACGAGCGCAAGACGCGACGAGATCGCGGCGAGGTTGCCCTCGCTGGCCGCGGCAGCGTGGGCAGCGGCCTCCACGTGCCGGCCGGTTCGCACGGCAGCCTCGACCAGATCCATGACGAGCCACAGCGCGTGGGGAACGTGAGAGGCCAGCGTTCCGGGCGGGCTCACCAAGGTCGCCTGCTGGAACGCCTCCTCGAAATCTCCTCGACCCAGCGCCGCGAGCGCCCTCGCGTGCCAGGCGTAGTTCTGGATCGACCTGAGACCTCGAGGCGCCGCCCAGCCGGCTAATTGCTCCGCCAGCTCTCGCGTCGTGTCGTCGTCGCCGCGTCCCGCGGCGAGCAGCGCCCGGAGGAACACGCCCGGCCAGGACAGCAGCTTGTAACCATGGTCCTCGCACAGCGTCAGACCCTCCTCGGTCACGTCAGCAAGCTCGTCCCATTCCCCGGTCCAGAAGGCGGCGTTGCCCAGGAGGAACAGCGCCTCGATCTCAGAGGTGATCGCGCCGCCGGCCCGGCCATGTTCGACGACCCGCGACAGCGCGTCAGCGCACGTTGGGAGCCGGTCCAGGTACGCACCCGCCATGGCCACCCGCGCGATGCGAGCCGGACTTGTCTCGTCCTTCAACCCGGCGATAGCGCCATCGAGGCGGTCGAGCACGGGTAGCGCATCACGGGCTGGATCGGCGAACGTCGCTTCGAGCAGGGCGAGCAACTCGGGAGGTCGCCGCCACAACCGAGCGACGGCTGACCCGAACGGCTCCCACAGCTCGGGCCGGCCACCGAAGAAGCACATCAGCAGCAGGGTGTGGAGCGCCTATCAAGATGGTGTCGTCGCCGTCCGCCGGCTCAGACATGTCGATGGCGCCAACCAGCAGTGTGTGGGCGGTGTTGACATCGCCTGAGCCACTGATCAGGTGGTAGGCCGCAGCGACCGCTGCGGCCAACGACGCGTGCTGCTCAGGGTCGGCCGCGCGTGCATCATCAAGCAGCTTCGGCACGTCGCGCAGGTCACCCGTGGCCGCGGCACCGAGGTAGGCGGCCTCGGCCAGCCGTCGACTCCGGTCCGCTCCGGCAGGGCTCACCTGCGCCGAACGCAGGAGCGTGCAGACGGCGCCGAGCGGGTCCCCTCGGCCCAAGGTCTCTGCTGCTGCACTTTCGAGAAGCTCGGCCACTGCCTCGTCTGGCGACATCGCCGCCGCCGCCAGATGCCAGGCACGGCGCTCATCCCGGTCCGCGAGGTGGTCGGCGAGGGCCTTGTGGGCATTGCGACGCTGCTCGGCCGTCGCCAGCTCCACAACCGCGGACCCGGTCAAGGGATGGCGGAAGCCAAGCCTCGCTGTCGCCTGGTCGACGGTCACCAGCTGTGCCCGCTCCGCCGGCGCCAACGCCTCCAATACCGGCTGTCCGGATGCGACGATGCTGAGCCGCTGGAGGTCACCCGTCCCGTCGAGGACCGCAAGGAGCAGCAGATCCCGCGTCGAAGCCGGCAGCTTGCCGACGCGCGAGGTGAACAGGGCCTGCAGCCTTCCGCTCAACGGCAGAGCCGTCCGGGGCCCGCCAGAGGCGCTGCGTTGCGAATCCGTCAGGGCGGCGGGTAGCTCGAGAAGCGCGAGCGGATTTCCTTGTGCATCATCGATGAGACGTTGCCTGACGCGCGCTGTCAGTGCAGGGAAGCGCTCTTCGAGAAGAGCCGAGGCGGCCGCATCTCCCAGTGGGTCGAGCCTGTAGTTGGACAGGCCCGCTCGCTCGAAGAAGCCTTCCTCGCCGGTTCTGGAAGCGGCGAGGAGTCCGACCTGGCTGTTGTGGAGCCGTCGCGCGATGAAGCCGAGCACGACCGCGCTCGCTCGGTCCAACCACGGCAGGTCGTCGACGATGACCACGACCGGGCCCGCTTTGGCGACGTGAAGGAGAAGGTCCAGCGCCGCGTTGAGGACCACGAGTTGGTCTGGCGGTGCCCCGTCCTCGAGGCCGAGGGCCACCTGTAATGCGGTTCGTTGGACCTCGGGCAGGTGGTCCAGCTCGCCGAGGATGGGCTGGAACAATTGATTCACACCCGCGAAGCTCACGTTCACTTCGAACTCTGCGCCACCGCCGCGCAAGAGTCGTGCGCCGGCACCGGCCGCGTGGTGCGCGGCGGCATCGAGGACCGCCGTCTTTCCCACACCTGCGTCGCCCGAGAGCAGCAGGGCGCCGCCCTCCTCCGCCGCCGCGTCAAGGAACGCGCAGACGAAGTCGAGATCGTCGTCCCGCCCGATCAGACGCCTTGGCGCACGACCGTCCACGGCGCCTCCTTCGTCCTGAACCCACGCCCCTTCGCGCCGGAAGCTTACGCCTGGCCGGATAGGCACTACCCGGGCGACCCATGCGACATCGCCCTTGGACCGCTCTCGAGGACGATCGACTCGCGGCTGGGTCATTGGAGATGCCCCGGCCGGCGGCGGCGGGCGAGGTGCCGCACCGGCCGGGGCCACCTGCGCGGTTGTGAGGTCAGGCGCCGACCTCCGTCCTCGACGTCACCGCATCGCATGCCTGCTCGATGAGATCGGTGACCGCCTGGGGCTGCGACACGTACACCGCATGGCTCCCGCTCACCTCGGTGGCGGTTGCGCCCGCTCGCTCGCACATGGCGCGCTGCGCCGGCGGGGGGATCATCCGGTCGTCGGTGGCGACGAGGTACCAGCTGGGCTTCACCCGCCACGCCGCTTCAGTAACCGTTCCGCCCAGCGCCTCGAGGCCCCACGGCACCTGGGAGTCGGCCATGAACGCGGCCAATTCGGGGCTGAGATCGCCGGCGAATGAGGCGTGGAACTCGTCCCTGTCGAGAAGCAGGAAGCCGTCCTGGGGCGGCAGGATGGGCGGCACCGGGGCACCCGGAGGCGGATCGGCGATGAGGGTCTCCACCGACTCGCCCTTGTCGGGCGCGAAGGCCGCGATGTAGACGAGCGCGGCGACCTTGGGGTCGGTGCCCGCCTCGGTGATGACCGCCCCGCCGTAGGAGTGGCCGACGAGCACGACCGGTTCCTCGTGGGCGGCGATGACCTGCCGCGTGGCGGCGACATCGCCTTCGAGGGACTGCGTGGGGTTCTGCACTACGGACACCCTGTAGCCACGCTGGCGCAGGTGGTCGTACACCCCCTGCCATCCGGAGCCGTCGACGAAGCCGCCGTGGACCAGGACGACGCTGGCACCTGCTGAGTCTGTATTCATTTGTCTTTCTCCTCGTTCGTGGGAGCGGTTGCGTCAGATCTACGCCCCCAGCTCGTCCGTCGCTTCCGTCGAATGACTGAGGGATCTCGTCGGGAGCGACGGCGTAGCCGCGCTCAGTCGAATGACGGAAGTCAGAGAAGGCCTGGTCCTTCACGGTGGGGCTCCATCCACCAACGAAACGAACGGAGTCGAAAAATGGCCATTCTCAATCAACTGTCGTCAGTCAGGCGTCGCCTCATTGCTGGGCTTGTCGCCGTGCTGGCGTTGTCCTTGGGCCTCGGCGCAGTGGCGCTCGCGTCCCCCGGCGGCTCCTCGGAGCCGTCGCCCAAGCCGACCGTGGTGCTTGTGCACGGCGGCTGGGACAACTCCTCGGGTTGGAATGCCGTCGTCGAGAAGCTGCAGCGTCGCGGCTACCCGGTGATCGCGCCCGCGAACCCACTTCGGGGTCTCGCCTCGGACTCGGCCTACATCTCGAGCGTCCTGGCCACCATCGAAGGCCCGATCGTGCTCGTCGGCCATTCCTACGGCGGCGCCGTCATCACCAACGCCGCGGTCGGAGTGCCGAACGTCAAAGCGCTCGTCTACATCGCCGGCTTCGCGCCGGACA
>JAWWPE010000125.1:0-2783 GCA_033850895.1 Nocardioidaceae bacterium
TCACAACACGCCGGGTGGTCACATCCGGATCTACTCCGACAAAGAGTTGATCGGCAAGCTCGAGAACGCCGGCATGGAGTTCGAGTCGATCGACTACGCACACGGACTGCACTCGCCCTACTGGTGGCTCAAGTGCGCCGTCGGCGTCAAGAACGACGACAACCCGCTGGTCAAGGCTTATCACCAGGTCCTGGTCTGGGACATCATGAAGACGCCCCGCTACAGCACGGTGACCCGGCTGGCCGAGAAGGTCCTGAACCCGGTCATCGGCAAGAGCATGGTGCTCTACCTCCGCAAGCCGGTGGCGCCAGCTGGAGATGGCGCGCCCGAATGACACCGGAGCAAATCGCGCAGACTGCCGCCAGCATCGCCTCGATGCAGGAGGCCGACGGGGCGATCCCGTGGACCATCGGCGAGCACACCGACGCCTGGAACCATGTCGAAGGTGCCATGGCGTTGCTTGTCGGTGGCGAGGTGGAAGCTGCCGAAGCCGCGTACGACTGGTGCCTGCGCACTCAACGCGCCGATGGCTCCTGGCCGATGAAGCTGGTCAGCGGCATGATCGAGGACGCCAGCACAGAGACCAACATGGCTGCCTACATCGCCGTGGGCGTCCTGCACCACTGGTCGATCCGCCGCGACCGCGGGTTCGTCGAGCGCATGTGGCCGGTCGTACGCCGTGCGCTCGATCTGGTCGTCGACCTGCAGCTCCCGTTCGGTGGCATCGCCTGGTCCCGCGAGTGGGATGCCACCGGGCCCGCCAAGATCAACGACGAAGCATTGCTTGCCGGCAGCTCGAGCATCTATCAGGCGCTGCGCTGCGGCGTGGCGCTTGCCGAGATCATGGACGAGCCGCAGCCTGAATGGGAGCTCGCCGGTGGACGTCTGGGTCACGCGCTGCGCGAGCACCGTGACCAGTTCCTCGACAAGTCGACGTTCTCGATGGACTGGTACTACCCGGTCCTCGGCGGTGCCGTACGCGGCGCGGCCGCCGACGAGATGCTCGCCTCACGCTGGGACACGTTCGTGGAAGAAGGCCTCGGCATCCGCTGCGTCAGCGAGAACCCCTGGGTCACGGGCGCGGAGACCTGCGAGCTGGCGATGGCGCTGAAGGCCATCGGCGATCCGCGCGCCGAGCAGCTGTTCTCCGACATGCAGCACCTGCGCAACGAAGACGGTGCCTACTGGACGGGATATGTCTTCCCCGACGACGTCAACTGGCCGCACGAGCACACCACCTACACCGCAGCGGCCGTCATCCTCGCGTGGGACGTGCTGACCTCGACGACGTTCGGCTCGGGCATCATGACCGGCCACGGCATCGGCGTGGAGTTCGACGAGATCGCGTTGGAATGCGACTGCCCCTCATCCGACCGGTTCGCCGGCGTCTCCCCGGGTTCGCGTTAACGTACGCATCGACCCCACGGTCTCGCTCGGTTCGAAGCACCTGGACTCGACGGCCCGCTGCCACACGTGGAACGGTGCCTGACCGCCGTCCTCCGGTCGTTCGAACACGTCGTGGATCACCAACGTGCCACCGGTCATGATCCAGTGCGCGAATCCGGTGTAGTCGTTCTGGGCATGCTCCTCGGCGTGCCCGCCGTCGATGAACAGCAGGCTGACCGGGGTGTGCCACCAGGTGGCCACTCTGGTCGAGCGGCCGATCACGGCGGTCACCTGGTCCTCGAGGCCGGCGAGCGCCAGCGTCCTGCGGAACACCGGGAGGGTGTCCATCAGGCCGAGCTCGTCGTCGACCAAGGACGCATCGTGGTGCTCCCAGCCGGCCTGGTTCTCCTCCGAGCCGCGGTGGTGATCGATCGTGAGCACCTGCCCGCCCATCTCACGAGCGGCGGCGCCGAGGTAGATCGCGGACTTGCCGCAGTACGTCCCGATCTCGAGAGCCGGTCCGTACGCCAGCCGCTCGCGTGCGACCCGGTGCAGAAAGGCGCCTTCGTCCTCCGGCATGAAGCCCTTGGCCGCAAGGGCGTGCTCGAGCAGATCGGCCGGCATCTCGGTGGTCATGGGGACAGTCTTCCTGCCCCTGAGCGGCGGCTGCGGCGCGGGTCGGCAGCCGATGCGGGAGTTACGATCGTGACCGTGACCCACCCGATGGAGCAGGCGACTCGTGTCTCCACGCAGTGATCGTCGCGGGTCGTCGATGACGGTCCTGGTCGTCTCCGGCGCGGTCGGGATCGCCGCCGTCCTGCTGTTCGGTGTTGCCGCTTTCGCGATGCATGCGACTCGGACGGTTGTCGTCCCGACGTCGCAGCTGTCCGTCGTACCCTCTGCACCCGCCGCGAAGGTGCTCGCGCCGACGACCGGGAGGCTTCGTGCGTCCAGGGCGTGGGTGACCAGCACGTCACGGGCGACCGGCATCGGTGCGGTGGCCGTCAGCGCCTACGGCACGGTGTCCTTGCGCCTCGCTCGCGACCGGCCGGGTTGCCACTTGGGGTGGACGACCTTGGCCGGGATCGGCGGAGTCGAGTCGGGCCACGGCACGACCGGTGGTGCGACGTTGCTGGCTGACGGCAACACGTCCAAACCGATCCTCGGGCCGGCGCTCAACGGCACGGCCGGGATGGCCAGCATCCGATCAGATGCGCAATCCACCCACTGGCACGGCGATCCCCAGTGGGACCACGCCGTCGGACCGATGCAGTTCATCCCCTCGACCTGGCGCACCTGGGGCGCGGACGGGAACGGTGACGGCGTCTCCGATCCCAACAACATGTACGACTCGGCCTACGCAACCGGCTTGTACCTGTGCGCATCCGGGGCGGACC
>JAWWPE010000226.1:0-3329 GCA_033850895.1 Nocardioidaceae bacterium
GCAGCAAGATCAACGCTGCTGCACGCGAGGTGCTCGCCGGCCACGACTTCGTCGAGATCGAGACCCCGACGCTGACCCGCTCGACGCCGGAGGGTGCGCGGGACTTCGACGTACCGGCCCGGCTCAAGCCCGGCAGCTGGTACGCCCTGCCGCAGAGCCCGCAGCTGTTCAAGCAGCTGCTGATGGTCGCCGGCATGGAGCGCTACTACCAGATCGCGCGTTGCTATCGCGACGAGGACTTCCGGGCAGATCGCCAGCCCGAGTTCACCCAGCTCGACATCGAGATGAGCTTCGTCGACCAGGACGATGTCATCGCGCTGATGGAGGACGTGCTCGCCGCGATGTGGAAGCTCATCGGCGTCGACATCGCGTTGCCGATCCCGCGCATGACCTACGCCGAAGCCATGCGGCGGTACGGCTCGGACAAGCCTGAGCTCCGAATGGGCAACGAGCTGGTCGAGTGCACCGACTACTTCAAGGACACGCCGTTCCGGGTTTTCCAGGCCGACTACGTCGGCGCCGTCGTCATGCCTGGTGGAGCGAGCCAACCGCGCAAGCAGCTCGACGCCTGGCAGGAATGGGCCAAGCAGCGCGGCGCCAGAGGCCTTGCGTACGTCCTGGTGCAGGAGGACGGCGAGCTCGGCGGTCCCGTCGCCAAGAACCTGACCGACGCCGAACGTGCCGGTATCGCCGCTCATGTCGGTGCGGCTCCTGGCGACTGCATCTTCTTCGCCGCCGGCGAGACCAAGTCGAGCCGCGCGCTGCTCGGCGCAGCCCGCATCGAGATCGGCCACCGCTGCGGCCTGATCGACGAGGGCGCCTTCGCGTTCACCTGGGTCGTCGACGCGCCGATGTTCGAGCCCAGCTCCGAAGCGGTCGCCAGCGGTGATGTCGCTGTCGGCGCCGGAGCCTGGACCGCGGTCCATCACGCGTTCACGGGGCCGAAGCCCGAGTTCGCCGACACCTTCGACACCGACCCCGGTAGTGCACTGGCGTATGCGTACGACATCGTCTGCAACGGCAACGAGCTCGGCGGTGGCTCGATCCGAATCCATCGCGAGGACGTCCAGAAGCGGGTCTTCGCCGTCATGGGTCTGTCCGAGGAGGAGGCCCAGGAGAAATTCGGCTTCCTGCTCGACGCCTTCAAGTTCGGCGCTCCTCCGCACGGCGGTATCGCGGTCGGCATGGACCGCATCTGCGCGATCCTCGCCGGCACCGACTCGATCCGCGACGTCATCGCGTTCCCCACGTCCGGCGGCGGCTACGACCCGCTCACCGCGGCGCCCGCGCCCATCACCCCTGAGCAGCGCAAGGAAGCCGGCGTCGACTGGAAACCGGAAGCGAAGAAGCCCGAGAGCGACGTCCCGGCCTCCTGACACTCGGATGTGATGGGTTATCGGTCATTTGCCGCGCGCAGATGACCGACAACCCATCGAATCTCGTCAGGCGATCCGGCGTATGGCCAGTCGGCGGTCGATCGGGCGTCGGCACTCGCGACTAGGCTCATACACATGAGCTCTGACGGGTTGTTCGACATCCCCGAAACACCCGTTGCCGCGCCCTCCGGCGGCTCGCTCTCGGGCTCCAATCACGCTTCGGCACCGCTTGCCGTCCGTATGCGGCCGCGGTCGCTCGATGAGCTGGTGGGCCAGGAGCATCTCCTCGCGCCGGGGTCGCCGCTGCGGCAGATGATCGACGCCAACAAGCCGTTGACGATCCTGCTCTGGGGGCCCCCGGGCACCGGCAAGACAACGATCGCGTCGCTCCTCAGCGCCCACACCGAGCGCCGTTTCGTCGAGGTGTCGGCGGTCTCGGCCGGCGTCAAGGAAGTACGCGAGGTCATCGCCGGTGCCCGCCGCGCCCTGGCCAACAGCGGCGTCGAGACGGTGCTGTTCGTCGACGAGGTGCATCGGTTCAGCAAGTCCCAGCAGGACGCGCTCCTGCCGGGCGTGGAGAACCGCTGGGTCTCACTCGTCGCAGCGACCACCGAGAACCCGCACTTCAGCGTCATCTCGCCGCTGCTCAGCCGCTCGCTCCTGCTCACGCTGGAGAGCCTCACCGACGACGACATCGAGGTCCTGATCGACCGGGCACTCACCGACGAGCGCGGCCTGGCCGGCACCGTCACCCTGACCGACGAGGCCAAGGACCACCTCGTACGCCTGTCCGGTGGCGACGGTCGCCGAGCGCTGACCTACCTCGAGGCGGCCGCCGGCGCCGCGACCACCCAGGGCAAGACCGTCATCGATGTCGACGATGCAGCGCTGGCGGTCGACAAGGCCGCCGTACGCTACGACCGGCAGGGTGTTCAGCACTACGACGTCATCAGTGCGTTCATCAAGTCGATCCGTGGCTCCGACGTCGACGCCTCGCTGCACTACCTCGCCAGGATGATCGAGGCAGGGGAGGACCCGCGGTTCATCGCCAGGCGGTTGATGATCCTGGCCAGCGAGGACATCGGGATGGCCGATCCGTCCGCACTGCAGACCGCCGTCGCGGCCGCGGAAGCCGTGGCGATGATCGGATTCCCAGAGGCGCGGATCACGCTGGCGCAGGCCGTCATTGCGCTCGCGACGGCGCCGAAGTCCAATTCCGTGATCGTCGCGATCGACGCCGCCTTGGCCGACGTGCGCGCCGGCAAGGTCGGCACCGTGCCACCCGCGCTCCGCGATGCGCACTACTCAGGTGCCAAGAAGCTCGGTCACGGCCACGACTATCTCTACGCGCACAGCGACCCTCGCGGGGTCGTCGGTCAGCAGTACGCACCCGACGACGTCGACGGAGCGGTCTACTACGAGCCGGGTGAGCACGGCGCCGAAGCCGCGCTGGCCGAACGGGTGGCCCGAATCCGGGCGATTCTGCGCGACCGCTGACGAGATAGGGTCGTCTTCATGTCGGCGGACGTCTGGATCCTGGTGTCGACCGCGGTTCTGGCCGTGGTCGCCGCCGGTGCTGCAGTGATCGCCGTACGCGCTGTGCAGCAGGTCAAGAATGTCGCGCCGGCTCATACCCCCCAGCCGATTGACCAGCCCTCGACCGATCTGGCCACCATCGAGCCTCAATCGACCCTTCCGGCCGCCTTGGCGCCGCGGGTCGTCCAGGGCAGGCTCGTCGTACCCCCGACACAGCAGCAGGTCCTGGCCACTGCCCTCGGCCGCCCGGGCGTACGCCTGTCGGTGTTCACCCACGGGCTCGCACACGTGCTCCGCCCCGAGAGCCGTGACCGCATCCTCGGGATGATGCGCCGCGAATACCGCCGCCGGCGTCGCGAACGTCTGCAGGCCGGACGCCGAGCCGCCCGAGCGGCCAACCCCAGCCGGCCCAGCGAC
>JAWWPE010000242.1:0-7243 GCA_033850895.1 Nocardioidaceae bacterium
GTCTCGCCGGCGATCGTCGGCACGATCATCGCGCAGTACGGCACCCAGGAGCAGAAGGAGCGCTGGCTCCCAGGCCTCGCCGACGGCTCCTCGACGTTCGCATTCTCGATCACCGAGCCCGACGCCGGATCCAACTCGCACAAGATCATCACGACGGCATATCGGACCGACGACGGCTGGCGGCTCAAGGGCACCAAGACGTACATCTCGGGCGTCGACGAGGCCAGCCACGTGCTGGTCGTCGCGCGCACCGAGGACGCCAAGACGGGCAACCTCAAGCCCGCGCTCTTCCTCGTGCCGACCGATGCGGAAGGCTTCACCTACACCGAGATCGACATGGGTATCACCTCGCCGGAGAAGCAGTTCACCCTGTTCTTCGACGATGTGCTGGTGCCGGCCGACACGCTGATCGGCAGTGAGGACGCGGGCATCGAGCAGCTGTTCGCCGGCCTCAACCCCGAGCGCATCATGGGCGCCTCGTTCGCCACCGGCACCGCCCGGCTGGCACTCGCGAAGGCCTGCGAATACGCCAAGGAGCGGCAGGTCTGGAAGGCGCCGATCGGATCGCACCAGGCCATCGCCCACCCGCTGGCGGAGTCGTTCATCGAGATCGAGATGGCCCGGCTGATGACCCAGAAGGCGGCGGCGCTGTATGTCTCCGGCGACTTCATGGCGGCTGGCGAAGCAGCCAACATGGCGAAGTACGCGGCCGGCGAAGCTGTCTGCAATATCGTCGACCGGGCGATCCAGACCCACGGCGGCAACGGCCTGGCCAACGAGTACGGTCTGGTGCAGATGCTGGCGGGCTCACGCCTGTCGCGGATCGCACCGGTCAGCAAGGAGATGGTGCTCAACTTCATCGCCCAGTTCTCCCTCGGCCTGCCGAAGTCCTACTAGGAGCCACCCATGACTGAGCTCGTACACCTCGAGGTGGCGGATCAGGTTGCCACGATCACGCTCGACAGCGAGCACAACCGCAACGCCCTGAGCAAGCAGCTGGTCACCGAGCTGGCCGCGCACTTGACGACCGCTGACGCCGACAGCAGCGCCAAGGCGATCCTGATCCGTTCGGCCGGCACGGTGTTCTGTTCCGGTGCCGACCTGACCGAGGCCACCAGCGGTGGCATGGTCGAGGGCGCCAAGGCGATCGTCGCGCTGCAGCGCCAGATCGCCACCGCCGAGAAGCCGGTCGTCGTCGAGCTCGGCGGGCCCGTACGCGCCGGTGGCCTCGGCATCGTCGGAGCTGCGGACATCGTGATCGCGGCGGAGGCGGTGACGTTCCAGCTCACAGAAGTACGCCTGGGGCTCGCCGCGGCGGTGATCTCGATCAGTCTGATCCCGCGGTTCACCGACCGTGCAGCCGCGGACCTGATTCTCACCGCCCGCAAGTTCGGTGCCGCCGAGGCGGCAACTGTCGGGCTCATCACCAGGGCGGTGCCCGACGGCGAGCTCACCAGCGAGATCGCCGCCGTGCTCGCGGACCTGCGCAAGGCCTACCCGCAAGGCCTGCGGGAATCGAAGAAGATCCTCAACCGCGATCTCGTGGCCCGCATCGACGCCTTGGGTGACGAGGTCGCGGCCAAGTCCGCCGAGCTGTTCGGCAGCGACGAAGCCCACGAGGCCATGATCGCGTTCCTCGACAAGAAGTAGCAACCACCGCCCCAGGGGCCGCGCCGTCAGCCGATTGCGCAGTAGGCCTTCGGCTCACCGAGGATGATCTTCTTGCTGACCGAGTCGGTGCCTGCGGCGAAGACGGCAGAGATGTTGATGTACTCCGTCACGGGGTTGATGGCGCGAGTGAAGTGGCCCTTGACCCCACGGGTCAGGTGCCGGGTGTACGTGGGTGTGTCGTGCTGGTCGAGCTCGAAGTCAGCCGTCGTACCGCTCGGGGCCGAGTCGGAAATTCCGATGTAGCTCTTCAGGCTTGTGCACGGGAGGCTGAGGTAGAAGGCGAGATAGTGTTTGTCGCGCAGGTAGAGCTCGTGGTCCCACTTGACGCCATCAACGGTCTTGCCGGTCGTAGTGCCCGCGGAACCGACCGGCTGGTCGCCGGTCGACGGATTCAAGTTCTTCAGTGCTGTCCACCGCATGACCAGGAGCCGCGGCGAATTCCCCTCGGCGACCTGGTGCCCCTCACTGTCCTCGACCTTGACGTTGAACGTGTAGGCACCACCCTTCGGCGGCGTGTAGGTCTTGCTGAAGTTGCCTGAAGAGTGCACGTCTGCGTGCCCGATGTGAATCGGTCCCCCGGAATTCCCGCTGGAGTAGTCCGCATGGATGTCGACGGTGAATCCCTTGCTCGAGACGCCGCTGACGTGACCGCTGATCGAGATCGACTTGCCGAGATCGATCTGCGTGGTGGACACCTGGACTTCGACGGTGTGGTCAGAGATGGCGTGAGCCGCCGAGATGGGTGCCGCCGCCAGGGCCAGGCCGGCGATCGCGATCAGGGTCTTGCGCATGGGGTGCCTCCACATCGTGTGGCGACACGGTGTCGCGTTCGAAGCGTAGGTCGGATGATGCTGCTGTGGTGTTGATGGCGCAAAGACCATCCTTCGGGACTAGGTCAGGGCCGAGCCCGACATACGAGACTTCGGCACGCGCAGCCAGACAGGGCTAGTGTCCCCCTATCGGGGAAACCCTCGTGGCTCACCACAGAGGAGACGCGATGAGACACGCCTTCAGGCTGCTCGTCCTTTCAATCGCTGGCCTGTTCGTCGGCTTGATCGTGCTGCCGGCCGGCGCCGCGAACGCCGCGACACCGCAGGGCTTCGCGCCGGAGAAGGACGACCGACCGCTGGTGCGCGTGGGCACCGAGGGGGTCTATCCGCCGTTCTCGTTCCACGACGACAAGACCAACAAGCTGACCGGCTACGACATCGAGGTCATCAAGGCCGTTGCCAAGAAGGAAGGCTGGCGGCTGAAGTTCGTCGAGACCACCTTCGACGCGATCTTCACAGCCCTCGAGGCCAAGCGCATCGACGTGATCGCCAACCAGGTGACCTTCAACCCTGATCGCGATGCGAAATACGGCCTTGGCAAGACCTATACGTACTCCCACGGCGTCATCGTCGTGAAGACCGGCACCAAGGGCATCAAGTCCCTCAAGGACATCAAGGGCAAGACGGCCGCGGAGTCCACCACGACGAGCTGGGCCGATGTCGCCCGCAAGGCCGGCGCCAAGATCAAGGCAGTCCAGGGATTTTCCCAGGCTGCCGAGCTGGTCAAGCAGGGGCGTGCCGACCTGCTGATCAACGACAACATCGCCGCGCTCGACTACCTCAACACCACGGGATCCAAGGATATTGAGATCGTCGGCAACGCTGGCAGCGCGGTCAGTGAGCAGGTGCTGGCGTTCCGCAAGGGCGACCCACGGTTGGCCGAATCCAACAAGGCACTCGCCGAGCTGAAGGCCGACGGCACGCTCAAGAAGATCTCTGAGAAGTACTTCAAGGCGGACGTGTCGGTGCCCAACAACGGCAAGGCCGACCTGTCCGGTGGCCGCAAGCACCGTAGCGACGCCCAGGTCGTGAAGGACGCCGCCGGCCCGATGTTCAAGAAGCTCCTGATAGCGACGATCCCGATCACCATCATCAGCTTTGCGATCGGCCTGATCCTCGCCGTGGCCGCTGCGCTGGGACGCATCTCCGGCAACAAGATCTTCAGCGGCATCGCCCGGGTCTACATCTCGATCATCCGCGGCACGCCCCTCCTGGTGCAGCTGTTCATCGTCTTCTACGGGCTTCCCGAGATAGGCATCAAGCTCTCGCCATGGACCTCCGCGATCCTCGCGCTCAGCCTCAACGTCGGTGGTTACGCGGCAGAGGTCGTACGCTCGGCGATCCTCTCGGTGCCGAAGGGTCAGTTCGAGGCGGCCTCCACGGTCGGCATGGGCTACTGGCAGACGTTGCGACGGATCGTCTTCCCGCAAGCCGCACGCACCGCCGTACCGCCCCTGTCCAACACGGCGATCTCCCTGCTCAAGGACACGTCGCTACTCGCAGTGGTGACGGTCACTGAGCTGACTCAGCAGGCTCAGCTCGCCGCTGCTTCGAGCCAGACCTACCTGCCGCTGTACGCCTTGGCGGCTCTCTACTACTGGGTCGTGTGCGCAGGGATGTCCTCAGTTCAAGGAAGACTCGAAACTCGACTGAACAGGTTCGTGGCCCGATGACCGACATCCAGAAGACCAGTGACATGAACGATCTGCGGGTCCGCGTACGCGGCCTCGAGAAGTCGTTCGCCGACAACCACGTGATCAGGGGCATCGACCTCGAGGTGAAGGCCGGCACCACGACGGTGTTGATCGGACCCTCCGGATCGGGCAAGACCACGATCCTGCGGTCGCTCAACGTCCTCGACCGGCCGGACAGTGGCACGATCCGGATCGACGACGTCGAGGTCGACTTCGGTGACCTGGCCGAGAAGGGCCGAGCGGTCCGCGAGCAGATCGCCCGGCTCCGTGCGCAGAGCGGCATGGTCTTCCAGTCGCACAACCTGTTTCCACACAAGACCGTGCTGGAGAACGTCATCGAGGGTCCGGTGCAGGTGCAGAAATGCTCTCGCGACGAAGCCATCGCCGACGGCCGGGCGCTGCTCGAGCAGGTCGGCCTCAGTGACAAGGCCGACCAATACCCGTTCCAGCTGTCCGGCGGTCAGCAGCAGCGAGTCGGGATCGCCCGGGCGCTGGCCCTGAAACCCCGCGTCATGCTGTTCGACGAGCCGACCTCGGCCCTTGACCCCGAGCTTGTCGGTGAGGTGCTGTCGGTCATCAAGGATCTCGCCACCGAGGGTTGGACCACCGTCCTGGTCACCCACGAGATCCGCTTCGCGGAGCAGGTTGCCGATCAGGTCCTGTTCCTCGACGGCGGGGTCGTCGTCGAACGCGGCACCAGCGCGCAGGTCATCGGCGACCCGCAGGAGGACCGCACGAGGCAGTTCCTCACGCGCATCCTCGACCCGGCGTGAGCCGGGTCGGGCCGATCAGCGGATCGCGCAGTGGATCCGCGGCTCGGCGACGATCAGCCGATTCTTGCTCGATTCGGGCTCGTTGAACGTCGCGTGGACGGAGATGCCCGTGGTGCCCGCCGCGATCGGAGCTCGCTGGAGCTTTGCCTTGGAGCCGTGGGTGGCCGCATGAGTGATGGCCGTCGCCGGCAGCACAATGTCGTAGTGTGCCTTGCTGCCGTTCTTTGAGTTGTCCGCGACACCGAAGTAGCCCTTGAACGAGTTGCAGACCTCGGGGAAGTTGTCGAAGCCGAGAGTGCCACCGTCGCGGACGAAGAACTCGTGGTCGTATGACCTGCCGGCGATCTTCTTGCCACTGGTTGTGCCAGCCGTGCCGTCCGGGACGGTGGAGAAGGCCCCGCCGGAGTAGTACTTGTCCTGGTCCAGGGAGGTCCAGCGATACACCCTGAGCAGATCGCTGGTTGCGAGCATGCTCGTGGTCGTGCCGCCGCCTGAGTCGAGGACGTCCGCGTAGAACACGTAGGTTCCACCCCTCTTCACGGTGAACGTCACGGAGTAGTTGTGCGTGCCCGACTGGATCTTCGGGTATCCGTGGAATTGTTCATCGATCCCGGCATCTTCACCCAGGGAGGCACCGATGCGGACCCGCCTGTCCTTGGTCGGACCGTCGACGTGCCCGCTGACGGTGATCTTGTCGCCACGCTCGATCTTGGTGTGGTTGAGCGCAATCGAGACGTCATTTCCGTCCTCTGCGTGGGCAGCGGACAGCGGCGCCGCGACCATGCCGAGCACGGCGAGGGAGAGAATGACTTTGCGCACGGGAGCCCCTAGCAGGATGCGACACGATTTCTTGGAACCGAGCCTAGAACTATTGCTGATATCACGGGGGACTTCGACCAAACTCGACCCGGCCTGAGCCGGGTCGAGGCCGGCGACGTCAGTCTTCCTCGAAGATCCCACCGGGCAGGTTGCAGTAGACCGCCGGAGCGCCGAGGGCCCATGCCGGGGTGCCGGAGCCGTCGACCTGGGTGGTGATCTCCAGGTAACGCGCACGCACGGAGTGGTCCGATGCGGCGTAGAGCTTGAGGGTCTCGTGCTTGGCCGCATCTCCCTGCGACCTGCTGACCGCGCTTCCCTCGCGGATCGTGGTGCCGCTGCTGCGCTGGGCTATCGGCTTGGCCTGGCCGAAGCTCCCGCTCACCGAGGAGTCGTCCATGCCGGAATTTCCGTCGTACTTCGTGCACTTCTTGTGCAGGTCCCAGTGAGCCCGACCGTCGAGCTTGAACAGGAAGCCCTCGCTGTAGGTACGGTCGCCGTTGCCGTACGAGACCTCGGACGCGCTGACCACCCCGTGCTCGACGGTCTTGGTCAGCTGACCGAGCTCCAGCCAGCCGTAGGTGTCGAGGTTGAGCGACTTGGTGGCGCGCTTGCGTGAGCTGGATGCGTCCTTGACGACCTTGACCACCGTGTCGCCACTGTCGGTCGGGCGGATCTTCTTGCTGTACTTGCCGTCGGAATCGACGAGGTCGTAGCCGAGGTAGTCGTAGACCCCGGACTCGTAGTTGGCGTAGTGGATGTAGACGCGGACCTTCGAGCCGACAGCACCCGGGCCGGTGACCGTGCCCCCCACCTTGACGTAGTCGCCGAGCACGATCGACGTGTCGGTGAGCTTGGCGGTCAGGCCGTATGCCTTCGTGGGCGCGGCCTGCGCCATCGGCATGGCGGCGAACGCCAGAAGGCTGGCGGCGATGGGTACGGCGATGAGTCTGCGCACGAGTGGAACCTCTCGGTGGGATGTCCGTCAACGCTACGGTCGCGCGGCGCTCGGCCTGTGCCGAAGCCCGCGAAATGGGTGGAAACCCCACCACATTGGGTGGGAAACCCCACCGCGAGGTCAGCGGGGGAAGCGGATCCGCAGATCGGTCGTGTAGTAGAGCTGCCCGTACATCGCCCTGGACCCGGCTTCGTTGGGATGCACGCCGTCCCGGGTGTTCGTCTCCGTCAGGGTGCCGTCGGCCATGTTGACGTAGGTGAAGCCGTGGGCCTCGGCCGTCGTCCGCACGAGTTGGGTGATGGCATCGTGGTACGAAACGAAGTCCGGACGCGGCCCCCACGGGACGATGACGAACACGCGCGAGTTGGTCTTCACCAGATCGTCGAGGTGCTGCATCGCCGCTTCGACAGCTGCCGCTCGCCGAGCCGGATCGGCGGGTGGGCCGACGTAGTTGCCGTCCTCACCCTTGACGCACGCGAGGTAGTCGTTGATGCCGCCCTC
>JAWWPE010000312.1:0-6730 GCA_033850895.1 Nocardioidaceae bacterium
GCCGGGCCGCGGCCTGCTGGGCGATCAGCTTGCCGGTGGCGGTCGAGCCGGTGAAGCAGATGTAGTCGGCGCGTTCGATGATCGCGGTGCCGACGACGGATCCGGCGCCGCTCACGACCTGCCAGACATCTGCCGGGATGCCGGCCTTGCGCATCAGCTCGATCCCGGCCAAGGCGATCAGCGGGCTCTGGCTGTCCGGCTTGTGCACCACGGCGTTGCCGGCCGCGATCGCGGGAAGCCCGTCGGAGAGCGCCATGGTCAGCGGGTAGTTCCACGGGCTGATCAGGCCAACGACACCCTTGGGTCGCGGGGCCACGGTGACGCTGGTCAGCAACGGCAGGGCGCCATTGCGACGCCTGGGTTTGAGCTGCTTCTTGAGCCGACGCGCATAGAAGCGAGCCGTCAGGGCGACGTGGGCAATCTCGTCGAACGCGTGGGCACGGGACTTGCCCGACTCGATCTGGATCAGGTCGAGCAGCTCGTCCTGGTGCTCGAGCACGAGGTCGTGCAGTCGGAGCAACGCCTTCTTGCGCTCCCGCAGGGACGTCTCGGACCATGCCTTCTGCGCCTCGCGCGCGGAGGCGAAGGAGGCCTCGACGTCGGCGATGCTCGAGACGGGGATCTCGGCGACCGGCTGGCCGGTCAGCGGCGAGATCGTCGTGCGGGTCTCACCGGACGTGCTGCGGATCAGCGCGGTCAGCTCAGCAATACGCGCTGCGCTGACCGGCGAAACGGCACTCGTGGAGACGGCTTCGTCAACAGACATACCCGCGAGCATACCGCGGGTATGACATCGCCGTTGTCACATACACCTCAGGCGAACATGCCCTCGCCCCAGAATCCCTTGGGTCCGACACCCGGCGGGCAGGCGAAGTGGCCAGAGCTGACGTGCACGATGTACTCGTTGAGGGCATCATGCGTCGACCCGGCGAGTGAACGCTGGACCTGCACGAACTGCTTCTCGGTGTTGCGCTGGTAGGCGATGAAGAACAGACCCGCACTCAGCTGGCCGAGGCCGTTGGAACCGTCGACGAAGTTGTAGCCCCTCCGCAACAGCTTCGCACCGTGGTTGAAGTCGGGATGCGCCAGGCGCACGTGGGACTTCATGTCGATCAACGGCTTGCCGTCGGCGCCCTTCTTGTGAAAATCGATCGTGGCGAACTCGTCGCCGCCCGACATCGGTCCTCCGGAGCCCTTCGTGCGACCGATGATCTGCTCCTGGCCCTGAAGCGATTCGCGGTCCCAGATCTCGATGCGCATGTCGATCTTGCGACTCACCATGTACGAGCCGCCGGCCATCCAGTCGGGGCCTTCGCCCTTGGGCACCCAGACGAACTTCTCCACGTCGCCCTTGTGCTCGACCTTGATGTTGGCGGTGCCGTCCTTGAAGCCCAGCATGTTGCGCGATGTCACCTGTGCCGTGGACGTCGACGACGTTCGACCGAAGCCCATCTGCGAGTAGCGCACCGAGGCGCGCCCGAATGCGATGCGGACGAGATTGCGTACGGCGTGGACGGCGACCTGAGGGTCATTGGCGCAGGCCTGGATCACCAGGTCGCCGCCGCTGATCGCCGGATCGAGCTGCTCTCCGGCGAAGGGCGGCAGCTCGATCAGGCCGTCCGGCAGCTTGCCGTCGAGGCCGAACCGCGGCTTGTCATGCTTGTCGACGAACAGGCTGCGCCCGAATCCGACCGTCAGGGTGAGGCCCGACGGCGGAAGGCCCAGGGCTTCGCCGGTGTCCTCGGGCGGAGCGAGTGCCGGGCCGGCGACGGCGCCGAACCGCCCGACGTCATTGCCCTCGGCCATCTGCCGGGCCGCCGCCGTCCAGTCCTTGAGCAGCGAGATCAGGTCTTCACGCCGCTCACTGGTCATGTCGAGGGCGACGAAGTAGAGCCGGTCCTGCGCGGGGGTCACGATGCCGGCCTGGTGCTCACCGTGGAAAGCGACCGGCTCGGCGGAGACTTCGGGCACCACCGGGGTGGGCTTGTCCCCCACCGCGTAGCCCGCCGCTCCGGCAGCGCCGACGGCTAGGGCACCGATACCGGCCGCCCCCAGCAACTTGCGGCGGGAGAGCCCGGACTCGGGATCAGTTGACGACATTTCCACAGGCTATGACCCTGACTTCGCCACGACCGCGGCGACCATGCTGATCGGCTCGCTGAGCGCGGCGACCAGATCGGACAACGTCTTGACCTGCGACTTCGTCAGCTTGTCGTAGGAGGTCCAGGAGCCGTCAGCGGCCTGGTACTGAGCCAGGTCGGTGTCGAGGGCCTTCGAGGCGGCGTCGATCTGCTTGACCAGAGCCGGATCCTGCTTGAGGAGCACCGGACGGAGCGAAGCGATCGCAGCCTGCGATCCCTCGATGTTGGCCTTGAAGTCCCACAGGTCGGTGTGACTGTAGGCGTCCTCCTCGCCGGTGATCTTGCTGGAGGCGACCTCGTCGAGCAGCCCCTTGGATCCTTGGGCCATCTCGAGCGCGGTGAGCGGGGCGTCCTCGCCGAGCTTCACGATCTTCTTGACGTT
This sequence comes from Nocardioidaceae bacterium, assembly GCA_033850895.1. Classification (GTDB taxonomy): domain Bacteria; phylum Actinomycetota; class Actinomycetes; order Propionibacteriales; family Nocardioidaceae; genus Aeromicrobium. Next base: position 2,524 of record JAWWPE010000312.1, read on the forward strand.
GACCAGCAAGTTGTCGGCGTACTTGCCCATGCCGTCGGTGTTTCCGTCGACCCAGAGCTGACGCTCGATTCGGTGCCAGCCGGTGAAGTCGCGCTTCTCGGCTTTCGCGTCGGCGGCCCGGCCGTCGGTCAGCGGGTCGAGGTTGCCGAACTTCTCGGCCACCGGCTCGATGCGCTCCCAATACGTGCGGGCGATCGGGTACTGCTTCTTCGCCTCATCGACGTTGCCCGCCTTGACCGCCGTGACGAACTCCGTCGTCTTGTCGATCAGGCCAACGGTCTGTGACTCGACGTAGCGCTCATAGCTCTTCGCGGCGGCCTTCAGCTCGGCGGAGTCCGACAGCGGCTTGGTGGACTGGCCCGTCACCGCAAGCGTCTGACGGAAGCCGTCACCGACCATGCCCGGCTTGCAGGCGCCTTGGTACTTCCCCTTCGGCAGGTCGACGACCAGCTTGCGGGTGAGTCCGGGGCCGATGTTCTCGACCTCGCCCATGATGCGGTCGCCCGCGGCGTAGACGTAGAATTCGGTGACCTTGCTCCCCGAATTCGTCACCTTGAATGTCGATGGCCCGGCCTTGAGCTTGGTTGCCGAGACCTTGCAGCCCGAGTCGGAGGCGTCGACGGTGATCGCGCCGGAAGAGCTGCCAGCTGAGTCCTTGGCGCACCCGGACAGGGTGAGGGCAGCGGCAGCGGTGAGCGCGCCGAACGTGGCGACAACTGGTTTCACAGATCGGATCCTTTGGGGTCAGGGTGCCTGGGTAAGGCAAGCCTCACCATGCTAAGGCATGGCTGACTTCGACGGCCACCCAGCGGAGTGTGATCTGTTCGACAGCCTCGTCAGGCGTCGATGGTGACGCTGTCTCCGACCGAGAGCACTCCGATCGTGAGCGGGACGATGCGTATGCCGAACCAGGTCTTGCCGTCCCACTTGCGATGGCGAGCGAGCGTACGAATGGGTTCCTTGCCGTGTGCGCGGGTGCCTGGGTCGATCGTGGTGACGACGCAGCGATCGCAGTGCTCGGCGAAGCGATAGGGCACGCCGCCAATGTGGAGGCGGCGCCAGTCGTCCTCGACGAATGGCGCGAGGTCGCCGCTGACCACGACATTGGGCCGGAATCGACCCATCACCATGTCCTGCGGTTCGTGGTCCGCGGCGATCCACTCGTTGAGCCGTGCGAGCGATGCCGTGCTGGTCAGCAGCAGCGGCGCCGTGTCGGCGAGGCTGAGCGGCTCGCCGCCTTGGCCACCGTGGCTCGCCGAGATCGGCCGGCGCGTGGTGTCGTCCTGCCAGACGAGTCGGACCGGCTCACCGAGCAGTGCGCTGAACCACTCGGCAGCGGCATCTCCGGCGTCGATCGCCGTCGGCAGTCGTGTGACGTCGACCGGGACGCTCCGGCCACCGACCGGCACCGCCACCTCGAGATCAGGACGTCCCTCGGCGGTGAGCCTGAGCGCTCCCCCGTCGTCAGGAGTCGCCGTGACTCCCAGGAGGGTGTCGTGGGTCGTGGCGTTGAGGCGTACGCCGGTGGGATCGACGATCGCCCAGCGCCGATCGTGGCGAAGTCCGGCAAGCTCCACCGCGGCGCTGGCGACCGTGACCGGCCCGCTGGCCTTGATCGGGTAGAGGTGGACCGATTCGACCTGCACTGTCATCGGAGCACCTTCTCAAAGCACAGCGAGTAGGCCAGCTGGTCGTAGGGCGGGTAGACCTCGATCGGCGTGTAGCCGTGGCGGTCGTAGAACGCCGTGGCCGCCAGCTGCCGGTCACCCGTGTGCAGGATGAGCCGCGGGGCCCCGAGCGCGCGCGCCTCCTGCTCGACCTCGGCGAGCAGCTCGTCGGCAACGGTGCCGCCGCGTTGCTCGGGGAGGACATACATCCGCTTGATCTCGAGGTCGTCGCCGAGCCGTCTGAGCGCGATGTGCCCAATGGCCTCGTCGTCGGCATACGCCAGCGCGGTGAGCACAACGTTGTCCGGGTCGATGTCGAGCCGGCCGTCGCGGTTCTGCGAGGTCGGGTCGTCCGCGTACATCGCGTGAACCTCAGCGGTCATCTCCGCGCGGAGCCGTTGGGCGTCGGGATGATCCCAGTCCGTCCGGGCCACGGTGCTCAACCGACGACGACCTCGACCCGCTGGAACTCCTTGAGGTCGGTGTAGCCGGTGGTCGCCATGGCGCGGCGGAGGGCACCGATCAGGTTCATGGTGCCGTCGGGCACCGAGGATGGACCGAACAGCACCGACTCGAGATCGCCGACGGTGCCGATCTCGACCCGCTCGCCGCGCGGCAGATCGGGGTGCCACGCCTCGGCGCCCCAGTGAAAACCGCGCCCCGGAGCCTCGACGGCGCGGGCGAACGGCGAGCCGATCATCACGGCATCGGCACCGCAGGCGATCGCCTTGGCGATGTCGCCGCTGCGCCCGATCGAGCCGTCGGCGATGACGTGGACGTAGCGGCCGCCGGACTCGTCGAGGTAGTCGCGGCGCGCAGCTGCGACATCGGCCACCGCGGACGCCATCGGCACCGAGATGCCCAGAACCGACCGGGTCGTATGCGCTGCGCCGCCGCCGAAGCCGACGAGGACGCCGGCCGCACCGGTGCGCATCAGGTGGAGCGCGGCCTGATAGGTCGCACAGCCTCCGACGATGACCGGGACGTCGAGCTCGTAGATGAACTCCTTGAGGTTCAGCGGCTCGGTCTGGCCCGAGACGTGCTCGGCCGACACGGTCGTGCCTCGGATGACGAACAGGTCGACCCCGGCGTCGACGACGGCGGAAGCGAACTGCTTGGTCCTCTGCGGCGAGAGAGCGCCGGCGACGGTCACACCCGAGTCGCGGACCTGCTGGAGTCGCGCGGTGATCAGCTCGGCCTTGATCGGCTCGGCGTAAATCTCCTGGAGCCGCTTGGTCGACACCGAACCCTCGACGCCGGCGACCTCGTCGAGCAGCTTCTCGGGGTTCTCATAGCGGGTCCAGAGGCCTTCGAGGTCGAGCACGCCGAGGCCGCCGTGCTTGCCGAGCGCGATCGCGGTGTCAGGGCTCATGACCGAGTCCATCGGCGCGGCCAACACCGGAAGCTCGAATCGGTAGGCATCGATCTGCCACGCCGTGGAGACCTCTTCGGGGTCGCGCGTACGACGGCTCGGCACGATCGCGATGTCGTCGAAGGAGTAGGCGCGGCGGCCTCGCTTGGCCGTGCCGATGTCGATGTCTGCCATGTCCTCAGCCTAGTGGGAACCGCTGACTACTGGACGCCTCGCTGGATGTCGTCCAACGAGAGGTCCGACAGCATGCCCGGCGGGTTGGCCGACCGGCGTACGAGGACGGGCTGGACGTCATCGCTCTCCCGCGCCAGGGCGTACTGCGTGCCGGCGAGGGCGAACCTCAGGGCTCTCGACAGGGTGCTGACCCGGGCGTCGGACGGGCTCAGCTGCGGTGCGGCGGCCTTCAGCGCCATCGCGAGTATCGGAAGCGTGCCGCCCTGGTTGGCGAGCTTGTCGAAGAAGCTGCGGACCTTCGAGTCCGAGAGCAGCTGCTTGACGATCGCCTTGTAGTCCTCGGGCGACTTCGCCGGGCCGGCGTGGACGACCGCGATCTCCGTCGCCATGTCGTGCCAGCTGTCCTTGCCTGCTGGGCTCTTGCCGGGCGCCAGCTGCTTCTTCGCAGACTGCGTCTTGGCAGGCTGCTTCTTGGCAGGCTGCTTCGTGGCGGCTTTCTCGGCTGGTTGTTTCTTCGGCGCGGCCTGCTTCTTGGCCGGCTGGGCCGGAGCTTCGACAGCTCGCCCGGCCGCTGCCTTCTTGGCCGCCCTCTTCGCCGGCGCCGCCTTCAGGGGCGGGAGCTTCGCCGCCGGGTCCGCCGAGAACACCGCCTTGAGGGCTGCGGCCGGTGGAACGTGCGCCTTCTTGAGCGCTACGTAGTGATCGACCTCCTGCTCGAGGACGCTGTTCACCGGATGATCTGCAAGGGTCGCGCCGATGACGTACTTGTTGAGCTCGTGGAGCCGGCGCACGAGGGGTACGAAGTCTCCGTCGCCGGACACGATGATGAAGACCTGCAACTGGTCGAGATTGGCGGCCTGCCGCAGACAATCGATGACCAGCACCATGTCGGCGGCATTCTTCTCGGCCTTGCCGACCGAGAACACCTGCATCGTCTCGACGCCCGCACGTTCGACGTCGCGACGGTAGTCCTCGAGGCCGATCCGATCCCAGT
>JAWWPE010000159.1:0-10439 GCA_033850895.1 Nocardioidaceae bacterium
GGCAGAGCGGCGTCGGGGTCGCCGCCCTGCGCCGAGATCATCCGCTTCCACACGTCCATCGCCCGACCGGACGCGAGTACCTCGGCGGGATCGACGTGGATCCATTGCCGGTCGCCCGTCGCGTCGGCGAACAGGTCGATCCGCTCCTGGGTGATCGCGAGCCACTCGCTGACGCCGAGCTCTTCCCCGGCGGCCGCAGCGATCTCCGTGCTGTTGTTCAAGATGCGCATCCGTTCAACCTAGCCAATCCGGTCGATGATGACGGCAGGCGCCTCGGCCGGACCCGATCCGATGTCGTACGCACCCTCGAGCGCGGCGATTGCGCGTTCGAACCGGTCCGGCGTGTCTGTCTGCAGGGTCAACAACGGCTGACCTGCGGTGATGGCGTCACCGGGTTTGGCGTGCAGGACGATGCCAGCGGCGGCCTGGACCTGCTCACCCGGCCGGGAGCGGCCCGCGCCGAGGCGCCACGCGCCGACACCCACCGCAAGGGCGTCCAACCGGGTCAGCGTGCCGCTCTCCGCCGCCGAGATCGTGTGCGTCTCCTTGGGAGTCGGCAGAGCGGCGTCGGGGTCGCCGCCCTGCGCCGAGATCATCCGCTTCCACACGTCCATCGCCCGACCGGACGCGAGTACCTCGGCGGGATCGACGTCGGTCTTGCCGGCTGCGGTCAGCATCTCCCTGGCCAGGGCGACGGTCAGCTCGACGACATCGGCCGGCCCGCCCCCGGCCAGCACTTCAACCGACTCGGCGACCTCGACCGCGTTGCCGGCGGTGAGTCCCAAGGGCGTCGACATGTCGGTCAGCAGCGCCACGGTGGTCACTCCGGCGTCCGTGCCGAGCGCCACCATCGTCTCGGCCAGCTCACGAGCCATCTCTTCGCTCTTCATGAACGCGCCGGAGCCGACCTTCACGTCGAGGACCAGGGCACCCGTGCCCTCGGCGATCTTCTTGCTCATGATCGAGCTGGCGATCAGCGGGATGGCCTCGACCGTGCCGGTGACGTCACGTAACGCGTAGAGTTTCTTGTCGGCGGGCGCGAGTCCGGGACCGGCCGCACAGATCACCGCACCGACGTCCTCGAGCTGGGCCATCATCTCCTCGTTGGTCAGCGCCGCCCGCCAGCCGGGGATCGACTCGAGCTTGTCGAGCGTGCCGCCGGTGTGACCGAGTCCGCGGCCGGAGAGCTGCGGTACGGCGACGCCGCAGGCCGCCACGAGCGGGGCCAGCGGAAGCGTGATCTTGTCGCCGACTCCGCCGGTCGAGTGCTTGTCAGCGGTCTTCCACGAGAGCGCCGAGAAGTCCATACGCTCACCGCTGTTGATCATCGCGTTGGTCCACCGGTCGATCTCGCGGCGGTTCATCCCGTTGAGCAGGATCGCCATCGCGAGCGCCGACATCTGCTCGTCGGCCACCACGCCGCGGGTGTACGCGTCGACGACCCAGTCGATCTGCGCGTCGCCGAGCTCGGCCTTGTCGCGCTTGGCCGCAATCACTTCAACTGCATCAAACGGTTCTGGTTCGGTCATGCTGCTGCCTCCACTGGAATGCTCTCGAAGCCGCGCAGCACCCAGGTCGGGCGTCGCGGCGCCTCGCCGACAAGCTCAAGCCGCGGGAACCGTCGCAGCAGATGCGTCAGGGAGATCTGCAGCTCGAGGCGCGCCAATGGCGCGCCGAGGCAGAAGTGCCGACCCATCCCGAATCCGACGTGCGGATTGGGGTCACGACCAACGTCGAAGGAATCGGGCTCGGCGAACGCCGCCACGTCCCGGTTGGCCGAGCCCATCAGGCACGCGACCGTCTGCCCCGCCCGGATCGTCTGGCCACAGACCGTGACGTCGGCGGTGGCCGTACGTTCGAACAGCTGCAACGGCGCGTCGAACCTGATCAGCTCCTCGAGGGCGACCTCGACGGGCACCTCCCCCGAGGTGACGCGGGCCAGCTGGTCAGGGTGCTGCAGCAGCGCATTCATGCCGTTGCCGAAGGCGTTGACGGACGCTTCGTGGCCGGCGTTGAGCAGGAGTACGACCGACGCCACGAGCTCGTCGTCGCTGAGCTTGGCGCCGCGTCCGCGCTCGGCGATGAGATCGCTGATCAGGTCCTCGCCCGGGTGGGCACGGCGATCGGCGATCACGGCGCGTACGTAGTCGGAGAACGCCGTGCTGGCCTCGACCGCGGCAGCCTTGACCTCGGGGCCGACCCGCGGTTCGTACATGTGCACGATCGCCTGCGACCACGCCCGGAGTCGCTGGTGGTCTGCACGCGGCACCCCGAGCAGGTCGGCGATGACGAAGACCGGCATCGGCTCGGCGTAGTCGGCCAGGACGTCGAACCGCTCGTCGAGCTGCTCGACCATCTCAGCCGCCAGGGCTTCGATCCGTGGACGCATCCGCTCGACGTGTCCCCGCCCGAACGCGCCGGCCACGAGCTTGCGGAGGCGGGTGTGCGCGGGGGGTTCGTTCTCCATCATCTGGTTGCGGTGCAACGCGTTGAACGGTTCGAGCTCGTCGGCCGGCTCCCAGTCCGACCACAACCGCCCGAATGCCCGGTCGCGGAGCACCTTGGTCACCGACTCATGAGACGTGGCCAGCCACATACCCATCGGCTCGTGCCAGAGCACCGGACCGTTGGCCCGCAACGCGGCGAGCACGGGATAGGGATCCCGCAGGAACTCCGGCTCACCGGGATCGAGCTGGACCGCGTAGCGGGTCAACGGTTCTCCAGGTCGTCGGCGCTGAACGCGTCCGGCAACACCTCGGTCATGGTCTTGACCCCACTCGGGGTCATCAGCTGCATGTCGGGGCCGCCGTTCTCCCACAACAGCTGCCGGCAACGGCCGCATGGCATCAGCGCCTTGCCGTGGGCATCGACGCAGGCCACCGCGAGCAGTCGCCCGCCGCCGGTCGCGTGCAGCGCCGACACCATGCCGCACTCGGCGCACAGGGCCACGCCGTACGCGGCATTCTCGACATTGCAGCCCAGCACGACGCGACCGTCGTCGACCAGCCCGGCGACCCCGACCTTGAAGTTGGAGTACGGCGCGTAGGCACGCTCCATCACCTCGGTGGCATAGCGGTTGAGCGCGTCCCAGTCGATCGGATCGTCGGGTCCCGTGATCCCCAGAGTCACTAGCCGGCACTGCCCTTGCGATAGGGAATGCCATCGGCTGCGGGCATTCGCAGTCGTTGGGTGCCTAGGGCCAGCACGAACAGGGTCGTGACGTACGGCGTCATGCTGGTGAAGTCCCGAGGCACGCTCTCGGTCGACAGGAACCAGGTCAGGATCGCTGCACCCAGCAGACCCATCGTGATGGCGCCGGCGAACTGACGACGAACGAGGCGAAGCACGGCCAGCGCCAGCAGCCCGAGCGCCACCAGCAACAGCAGGGCATGGACGGCGTGGGCATCGCGAAGGCGAAGCGCATCGGTGTAGCCGAACGTCAGCGCACCAAGCAGCAGTCCACCCGGTCGCCAGTTGCCGAAGATCATCGCCGCGAGACCGATGTAGCCGCGGCCGCCGGTCTGTCCGACGTTGAACCCGCTGGACGAGACCAGGGCGAGGAATCCGCCACCGATACCGGCGAGTGCGCCTGAGATCAGCACCGCGACGTACTTGTAGAGGTAGACGTTGACGCCGAGCGTCTCGGCGGCCTGCGGATTCTCACCGCACGAGCGCAGGCGCAGGCCGAACGGGGTCTTCCACAGGATCCATGCCGACAGCGCCACCAGGGCAAAGATGACCAGGCTGAGCAAGGAGATCTTGGTGGTCAGGGCCGCGATGAACGAAGCGATGTCGGAGATGAAGAACCAGTGTTTGTCGGCGACGTTCTGCGCCGCGTCCGAGATGCCCGGGACCTTGTTGATCTGACCCGGCGAGTCCAGGCCGATCAGCTGACGTGGGCCTCCCCCATTGAGATCGGGGAACGTCGCCGCGGCGAGATAGGTCGTCGCACCGAGACCGATCAGGTTGATTGCGACACCCGACACGATGTGGTCGACGCCGAACGTCACCGTGGCGACCGCGTGCAGCAGGCCGCCGATCATGCCCAGCAGCGCGGCACCGAGCACGCCGATCCACGGATTTCCACCGTGATAGGTGAAGTACGCAGCACCCCAGGTGCCGAGGATCATCTGACCCTCGAGACCGATGTTGACGACACCGGCACGCTCAGCCCACAGACCGCCGAGGGCTGCCATCAGGATCGGGCAGGTCGCGATGATCGCGGCACGGATCGTGCCGACCGAGGTGAGGTCGTTCGTGTCGGTGACGATGCGCACCAGGGACACGATGGCGATCGCGCCGAGCGAGATGAACAGCCAGTTGGCGCGAGCGGCGCGTTTGACGCGGCTCACCAGACTCGGGCTGGAGGGTTTTGTCGTCGTGCTCATGCGGATGCCTCCGTTGCTGCGACTGGCTTCTGCCCGACGGACCGCTGCTCGAGCCTGGCACGCCATCGTCGTACGACCTCGAACGCCACGACCACGGCGAGGACCGCGATGCCCTCGGTGATCTGCACGATGCTCGGGGGGACGTTCGTGCTGAACGTCAAGGTGTTGGACTGAGTGTCCAGGAAGGCGAACAACAGTGCGCCGAACAGCATCCCGAGCGGTCGGTTGCGTCCCAGCAGCGCCACCGAGATGCCGATGAACCCGAGGCCCGACTGGAATGACGTGCCGTATGCCCCTGCACCACCGAACAATGCCGGTAGCCAGATCAGTCCGGCCACACCACCGGACAGCATCATCGCGGTGATGATCATCCGGTTCGGGTTGATGCCGGAGGCGAGTGCGGCAGTGGGCGACATTCCGCTGGCGCGCAGGTCGAAGCCGAATCGGGTCTTGTTTAGCAGGACCCAGAACCCCACGCCCACGACAACTGCCAGAAGCGAGAGACCCCAGATCTCACCGTCACGCGCGAGGTACGGCGTGAATCCCGGGACGTTGCTGCTCGGTGCGAGCGTGGTGGTGCGGACCGAGTTGCCGATGTGGACGCCGTAGCGATTGAGCAGATAACCGACCAGGAAGACCGCGATCGAGTTCAGCATGATCGTCGAGATCACCTCGCTGACCCCTCGTGTCGTCTTGAGCACGGCAGCAACGCCTGCCCACGCCGCTCCCACCGCGATCGCGATCAGGATCGAGACCAGCACATTGGCGAAGCCGCTGAGGTAGGCCCCGCCGCCGAACGCGGCGGCCGCGTAGGACGCGAGGGTGTATTGGCCCTCGAGGCCGATGTTGAACAGGCCCATCCGGAAGCCGATGGCTGCCGCGACGGCGGCGATGTAGTAGGTCGCAGTCTGGTTGACGATGTTGACCCGAAGTCGCGGCAACGGATTGCTGAACATCGCCGACCAGAAGTCGCCCGGCGAGCTGCCGACCGCAGCGATGACCAGGGTCGTGACGAGCACGCTGACGACGATGGCGATCGCCGGAGCCAGGAGGGCGAGGCCGATCGAGCGCAGATTGAGCGCCTTCATGCCGCTTCACCGCCCGTCATTGCCGCGCCAAGGTCCTGCGGGGTCACGGTGGACGGATCGAACGTCCCGACGAATCGGCCGCGGAGCAGCACCTGGATCGTGTCGGACAGACCGATCAGCTCATCGAGGTCCGCCGAGATCAGCAGCACCGCGAGTCCGGCGCGGCGAGCGCGCCTCATGTGGTCCCAGATCGCCGCCTGGGCGCCGATGTCGACGCCTCGGGTCGGGTGCGAGGCGATCAGGAGGACAGGGTCACCGCTCATCTCACGTCCGACGATGAGCTTTTGCTGGTTGCCGCCGGACAACGCCCGCGACGGGGTGTCGATGCCCGGGGCGCGTACGTCATATTCGGTCATGATTCGCTGGGTGTCCTTGCGCGCGCCCGAGCGGTTGATCCACGGGCCCTTGGCGTTGGGTGCCTGGGTCTGGTGCCCGAGCATGCGGTTCTCCCACAGCGGCGCATCGAGCAGGAGTCCGTGTCGCTGCCGGTCCTCGGGGATGTACGCGATGCCGGCCTCCCGCAATTGGCGGGTGTGCCAGTGCGTGACGTCCTCGGTGCCCAGCGTGATGTGGCCGGCTGAGGGGATGCGCATTCCCATGATCATCTCGACGAGCTCGGACTGGCCGTTGCCCTCGACGCCGGCGATGCCGAGCACCTCTCCGCGGCGGATCGTCAGGGAGATGTCGCTCAGCAGGTCGCGACCGAACTCGTCGGTCACCGTGACTTCGGTGAGCTTGAGCTCCTCGACGTCGGTCACGGTCGACTCACTGGTCTCCGGCGACGGTAGCTCCGAGCCGACCATCAGCTCGGCGAGCTGGCGCTTGGTCGCCGTCTTCGGGTCGGCAGTGCCAACCGTGGCGCCACGACGCATGACCGTGATGTCATCGGCGATCGCCAACACCTCGTCTAGCTTGTGGGAGATGAACAGGATCGAGTTGCCGGCATCCCTGAGCTCGCGCAGGTTGGCGAACAGCGCTTCGACCTCCTGCGGCACGAGCACGGCAGTGGGCTCGTCAAGGATGATGATCCTGGCTCCGCGATAGAGCACCTTGGCGATCTCGACCCGCTGCCGGTCGGCGACGCCGAGCTTCTCGACCAGGACGTCGGGCTTGAGGCCGAAGCCGAAGCGGTCGGAGATGCGGGCGATCTCGGTGCGGGCCTGGTCGCCAATGCCGTAGAGCTTCTCCGCGCCGAGCACGAGGTTCTCGAGGACAGTCAGGTTGTCGGCGAGCATGAAGTGCTGGAACACCATGCCGACGCCGTGCTGGATCGCATCGGTCGGGCTCTTCAGGACGACCTCTTCGCCGTTGAGTCGGATCGTGCCCTCGTCGGGACGCTGCACGCCGTACAGGATCTTCATCAGCGTGGACTTGCCGGCGCCGTTCTCGCCGATCAGCGCGTGAACCGTGCCCTGTCTGATCGTGAGGTCGACGTCATGATTGGCGATCACACCGGGAAAGCTCTTGCCGATCCCACGCAGCTCGACGGCGTCGGTTCCTTCTGTCACGACCACTCCTGTTCGTCAATCTGAGGTGACTCTACGGCACCACAACGGCCACGAACCTGGGCCGGACGCCTACGCGCCCAGCCCAGGTTCGTGAGGTGGATCAGCCTTACGGCTTGGTCGGAACCTTGATGTCGCCGCTGATGATCTTGGCCTTGTAGCCGTCGATGTCAGACTTGATGTCGTCCACGAAACCACCCGACGTCGAGTAGCCGACGCCGTCATTCTTCAGGTCGTACGTGGTGTAGCTCGTCGCCGGGGAACCAGCGTTGACCGACTTGATGAAGTCGTACGTCGCGGTGTCGACGCGCTTGAGCGCCGACGTCAGGATGTGCGGCTTCTGCGCGGCGGTTGCCGTGAGGTACTGGTCGGAGTCGACGCCGATGGCCCACTTGCCATCGCCCGCAGCAACTGCTGCGTCGAAGACACCCGTTCCTGAGCCTCCGGCGGCGGCGTAGACGACGTCTGCGCCCTTGTCGAACTCGCCCGTGGCCGCAGCCTTGCCGCCCGCCGAGTCGTTGAAGCCCTTGAGGTCGGTCTCCTCGATGTAGGAGACGTCGACCTTGATGTCGGGCTTGGCAGCCTTCGCACCAGCGGTGTAGCCGGCCTCGAAGCCCTTGATCAGGTCGTTGTGCACGCCGCCGACGAAGCCAATCTGGCCGGACTTGGACTTCTCGGCAGCCGCAACGCCGACCAGGTACGAGCCCTGCTCAGCCGCGAACGTCAGGTAGGCAACGTTCTTGTTGGGCTTGGTGTCGGGGTCGAAGCCGTCCACGACCGCGAAGTTGACCTTCGGGTAGTCGGGAGCAACCGCGTTGACGGAGTCGCTGTAGGCGAAGCCGACGCCGATGATGGCGGTGGCGCCGCCGTCGGCCATCTGGCGCAGGCGGTCCTCGCGTGCGGACTCCGCCTCTCCGACGGTGGCTGCACCCTCGACGCACGAGCCCTTGAACTCGGCGACGGCCTTGGTGAGGCCGACATAGGCGGAGTCGTTGAACGACTGGTCGCCACGTCCTCCGACGTCATACGCAAGGCCGATCTTGGGGCCTGAGCCCTTGGCCGTCTTGCAGATGTCCTTGCTGGCGCTGGGCTTGTTGCCCGAGCCGCCATCGCTGCCACCACTGCTGCTACCGCAACCCGCAAGAGCGAGCGCGGCGACCGCGGTGACGGCGGAAAGCTTGGTCAGTCGACGCAAAATTCCTCCTGAGTACGAGAGCCGTGGGTCCGGCACCCCCCGACCCTAGTAGCCGGACGCGGGACACGGCAGGGGCTCGGTGATATTGCCCGAGGTCGATACCAAGTTGTAATACGGGTCAGACCACGGGCGACGCGACGGCGACGGAGGCCAGCACCTTGGCACCCACGGCGATCGCCCGCTCGTCGACCCGCAGGTTGCCCTGGTGCAGGTCGTACGTCGGCCCATCGGGTGTGCGGGTGCCGAGCCGGCCCATCGCGCCGGGTACCGCCTCGACGTACCAGGCGAAGTCCTCACCGCCGAGGCTCTGCGAGGTCGAGGCCACCGCGCTCGGGCCGATCACGGACCTGACGGCCTCGCGCATCGTCTCGGTGGCGCGGAAGTCGTTGACGACGGGCGGGACGCCGCGTACGTAGTTGACCTCGGCGCTGACCCCGAACGGTTCGATGATGTCGCTGATCAGGCCGCGTACGAGGTGCTCGGCCTGGTGCCAGGCCGCAGCGTCGAGCATGCGCAGCGTGCCGCTCAGCTCGCCGGTCGCCGGGATCACGTTGGCGGCGTTGCCCGAGTGGATGCTGCCCCACACCATGCTGGCCCCGGCGCGCGGATCGAACCGCCGGGAGAGGACGGCGGGCAGCTGGGTGACCAGGCTGCCCAAGGCGTAGGTGAGGTCTTCGGTGAGGTGTGGCCGGGAGGTGTGGCCGCCACGACCGCTCAGCACCACGTGGATGCGGTCGGAGGCGCCGGTGATCGACCCCTCCCGCAGCCCCACCTGGCCGACATCGAGTGACGGGTCGCAGTGCAGTGCGAAGATCCGGGCAACCCCCTTGAGGGCTCCGGCGGAGAGCAGCTTGAGCGCGCCGCCCGGCATGACCTCCTCGGCGGGCTGGAAGATCAGGCGTACACGAACCGGCAAGGGCTGCTCGGCGTGCGCCTCGGCCAGCGCCACGGCGGCGCCGACCAGCGACGCCACGTGCACGTCATGGCCGCAGGAGTGCGAGACACCCGGGACGCTCGACTTCCACGGATCCTGGGACGTGTCGTCGACGGGCAGCCCGTCCAGGTCGGCCCGCAGCGCGACGATCGGCCCTTCGGCGGGTCCGATCTCGGCCATCAGGCCAGTGCCCTCGAAGCGCTCGTACGGGATGCCGGTCTTGTCCATCCAGCTCGCCACGACGTCGGTCGTACGTTCTTCGAGCCACGACAGCTCCGGCGCGGCGTGCAGGTCGCGGCGCAGCTCGATCAGGTCGGGTGTGACGACCTCGATCGATCGGGCGAGCCGTTCGGGGAGGGACATTGGCACAGGATATCGCTGTCCCGGTGCCCGCCGGCGATCCGCATGGATAGGGTGTCCGCATGGATGACGGATCCGGCTTCGACGCGCTGTTCACGATTTTCCCGATCATCTTCGTGGGTGTCTTCGTCGTCGGGATCATCCTCACGGTGATGAACTGGAAGAAGGCGTCCGACGCCGGGGTCAACCCCCTGACGATGGAGACCGAGGCGATGACGACATTCATCAAGAGCAAGGCCTTGGCACCGGAGAAGTCGATCGAGGACCGCCTGGCCGAGCTCGACGCGTTGCACGCCAAGGGCACGATCAGCGCGGCCGAGCTGGCGACAGCCCGCGCCGAGGTGCTCAAGGACGGCTAGGCCGGCCCCGACTCGAGGGCCCTGCACATCTGCTCGACCGTCTCGTCAGCCAACGAGTCGAGCTTGCCCTTCACGACCAACGGCGCCACGAACTTGAGTATCCCGTGGAACTCGAAGTCCGCGCGGTAGTGGATCTGGGTGCGGTCACCATCGCGGGTGAACGTCATCGAGTCGGTCGCGGTGGCCGTCTTGTTGCGTCCGCGGCAGGCGAAGAACGTCGGCTCGTCATGGCCGATCGTCTCGTAGGTCAGCTCGACCTCGCGGCCCATGAATTTCGACGTGTTGGCGTACGTCGTGCCGAGACCGCCATCGCCGCTGATGCGGGTCGTCTCGACCGTGCCGGGGTCCCACTCCTCGGTGTTCTCGAAATCGCTGAGGTAGCTGAAGACGGCCTCAACCGGCCTGGACACTGTGAACGTTCTCTCGACGTACATTCCCCCACCGTAGGTCGGTCACGGCAGCCCGCAACTCGCCGTTGCGATGCACGTGGACGTACCACGCCGTTGCGACGGCGATGCCGAGGAATGACACGGCGCCGCCGCCGATCAGCATCCATCGCGCGCCGAACGTCTCACCGACCCAGCCGATGATCGGTGATCCGAACGGCGTA
>JAWWPE010000392.1:0-3335 GCA_033850895.1 Nocardioidaceae bacterium
TCCCCAACAGAAAACCCCCGAGCGACGCTCGGGGGTTTTCTACGATCTGGGTGAGATCAGAGCGGCCGATAAACCGCCCCCGCATCTCTCGTCAGCTCTTCGGCTCCCTTACAGGGGGCGGCAAGCCGGCCGCCCGGCTTGCGCGAGCCTGAATCGAACCTAGAGCGGCCGAATGTTCGCGGCCTGGAGGCCCTTCTGACCCTGCTCGACGTCGAACTCGACCTTCTGGTTCTCATCGAGCGAGCGGTAACCGCTGGACTGGATCGCGCTGAAGTGCGCGAAAACGTCTTCGCTGCCGTCGTCGGGGGCGATGAATCCGAAGCCCTTGTCAGCGTTGAACCACTTGACGGTGCCTGTTGCCATGTTTCTTTTCTCCTCTTGGCGAGATGCCGCCCACGCGTTTCGCGAACGGCGGTCGCGACGTACATCCACCTTCGAGAGGAAGTAGACACCCCAGAGAGGAGCTTCGTTCATTCGTACGGCCAACGTCGTGCAACTGGCCACGATTATATGACAGGTCATGGGTGTGAACGGAAGTCCCCAAGCCAGATTGTGGGACGGAAGTCCGCGGGGCACCGATCGGTGACATAGTTCGAAAGAACTAGTCGATATAGCCAGATCTAACCAAAGTCAAGACTCCCGTTTCCCTCGCGAGTTCCCTACGTTGGGCAAGGTGGGAGCCGATCGCGTGATGCGGGGAGCGCGAAGTTCAGCGAGCTTGGATCTAGTCAGCTGACCTCGCCACGGACGAGGGGGCATTCATCAGGGGGTGGATGTCCCCTCCCGCACGCGCCAGCACGCAGAGCCGCCGCGTCGATTCCTGACCTGGAAGGACGACGCGGCGGCAGCCAGTGGGCGGACTCAGCGGGCGTGGATGACTTCGTCGATCGCGCCGGGCGCGCCGCCGAACTCGTCGGCGACTTCGCCGTCGATTGCCTCGGCATCGTCGACGGAGGCACCATCCTCGTTGAGCCCGGCGTCGGCGTTGGCCAGGGCGCGATGGTTGACGCTCAGCACCGCGACTGCGGCGAGCGCGGTGCACGCCGCGATCGCGAACGGTACGTGCAGGTTGAGGTGCTCGACGAGCTTGCCGGCGACGAACGGTGCGAGTCCTCCGCCGATGAAGCGGACGAATCCGTACGCAGCGGAGGCCACCGGGCGCTCGACCGGCGACACGATCATGACCGCCTGGGTGGTCAGCGTGTTGTTGATGCCGATGAAGATGCCCGAGGCGATCACGCACAGGATCAGCACGGTGCGATTGGTCGGGAACGTCGCGATGATCGCCAGGTCGATGGCGAACAGGGTCAACGCGGCATACAACGACTTCGCGGTGCCGAACCGGCTCTGCAGGCGAGGGGCGCCGATGACGGAGAAGAACGCGACGAACAGTCCCCAGCCGAAGAACACCCAGCCCAGCTGGATCGCGCTGATCTTCATCGGGAACGGCGCATAGCCGAGCATCGTGAAGAACGCCCAGTTGTAGAGCAGTGCGGCAAGGCTCATCAGCAGCAGGCCTCGGTGACGCAGCGCCTTGAGTGGCGCGCCGAGGGACGTCTTGTGCGTCGGTTTCGGAGTCGCCGGGAGCAGCATCGCAGTGGCGACGAGCGCGATGGCCATCAGTGCCGCGACGCCGAAGAACGGGCCGCGCCAGCTGATCGTGCCAAGAGTGCCGCCGACCAGGGGACCGGCGGCGATGCCGAGGCCCAGCGCGGCTTCATACAGGATGATCGCGCCGGCGAACCCGCCCCGCGCACTGGAGACGATCGCGGCCAACGAGGTGGCGATGAACAATGCGTTGCCGAGGCCCCACCCGGCACGGAACGCCACGATTCCGCCGATCGAGTCGGCCGACCCCGCAAGGGCCGCGAAGATCACGATGATGATCAGGCCGACGATGAGGGTCTTCTTGGCGCCGAGTCGGCTGGACACCCAGTTGGTCACGAGCATCATCACCGCGGTGACGACGAGGTAGCTGGTGAACAGCAGGGTGACCTGGCTGGGCGTGGCGTCGAGCTGCTTGGACAGCGCCGGCAGGATCGGGTCGACCAGACCGATGCCCATGAACGAGATCACGCAGGCGAACGCGACGGCGTACACCGCCTTGGGCTGGTTGAACAGGCTTGCGGGTTGGTCAGCGGTCTGCATGGTTCTCCGTGAGGTTGATGATGGCCGACGTGGCCGCGGCGATCGCGTCACGGTCGGCGGGGGACAGGGTGGCAAGGCGCGCGGCGATGACCTCGTCGTGCAGGCGGCGTCGTTCATTGAGCGCGGCGACACCCGCGGTGGTGATCGTGATCAACGTGGCGCGCGCATCGGCGGCGTCCTGCTCACGCGACACCAGACCAGACGTCTCGAGGCGTTGCACGAGTCCGGTCATCGCGGGCTGGCTGACGAACTCGCGCTCCGCCAGGGTGGTGATGCGTTGCGGTCCGAGTCGGTCCAGCACCGACAAGGTGCCCGCAGCCGTACGACTGAGGGGAGACGTGGGGGATTCACGAATGACCGACGTGGCGAACTCACGTAGCACCTGCGCGATGTCCCTCGACTGCGGTTGCGTCATGCAACCAACTATATCAGGAGGTTATGTAGTGGGTGGTGTCTCGTCGCTCACACCGCGGTGGCGGCGCAGGGCATATGTCAGCGCGCCAGCACCAACGACGACGCTGCCGACGGCGACAGTCCTGATCGGCAGGCTTGCGGCGAGCGTGAGGCAGCCGACCAAGCCGAGGAGCGGCAGGACGCGTGAGCTCGCAGCTGAACTGAGTGTCCAGGCGGACGCATTGGCGATCGCGTAGTAGACGAGGACGCAGAACGACGAGAACGCCACGCTGGTGGCGAGATCGCCGGCCAGCAGCAGCGCGCAGACGACCAGGCATACGGAGGCCTCGGCGACACGGGGGACCCGTGAGCGACCGCTGATCGTCGCGAGTCCGCCCGGCAGGTGGCGGTCACGGGCCATCGCAAGGACGGTGCGGGAGACGCCGAGCGTCAGCGAGAGGAGTGCGCCGCCGGCGCTGAGAGCTGCCGCGACCGCCACGAGTGAACGCAGCTCATGGTGTCCGGCAGCCTCGACTCCTGTGACGAATGGACGCCGCGACGCTCCGAGCGCGGTGGGGCCGAGGACATGGAGCAGGGCCGCCGCTGTCACCGCGTACAGAGCCACGACCGCCACGACGGCGAGGGCGATCGCCTGCGGAATGGTCTTCTCCGGCTGGCGTACTTCCTCGCCAAGGGTCGCCAGCCGGGCATAGCCGGCGAAGGCGAAGAACAACAGTCCGGCGGCCTCGAGCGTCCCGCCGAGATGCGTGGACACGGCCGGGGCGGAAGCAGCC
>JAWWPE010000398.1:0-6035 GCA_033850895.1 Nocardioidaceae bacterium
TCGGTACAGCCGTCGCGGGTATCGACGGGCGGTACACCCATGATGACAAAACATGAGGGAAACCTCAACTTTAAAGTGAGGATTTCCTCATGTTTTTCCCGAGAGGTACGTCACCCCTCCGGAGTCAGACTCCCCCGGTCAGCATCAGGCCGCCGTCGATGGTCAGCGTCTGCCCGGTGATCCAGGCAGCATCCTCGGACAGCAGGAACGCCACGACCGAGCCGATGTCGTCCGGGACGCCGAGCCGCTTGAGCGGGTACGCCGCTGCGACCTCGTCCTCGCGCCCCTCGTACAGCGCACTGGCGAACTTCGTCTTCACCACGGCCGGAGCCACCGCGTTGACCCGGATGTCCGGCCCCAGCTCGACCGCAAGCTCCTCGGTGACGTGGATGACCCCGGACTTCGAGGCACCGTAGACACCGATGCCCGGCGCGGGCTTCAGTCCCGCCACGGATGCCACGTTGACGATGGCACCACCGTGCTCGCCCATCCAGGCGTGATAGACCTTCTGCGCCCAGGCGATCGACGAGATGACATTGACCCGAAACGTCTTCTCCGCAGCGCCGAGGTCGACGTCGATCATGCGTCCGTACGTTGGGTTGATGCCGGTGTTGTTGACCAGGAAGTCGATCCGGCCGAATGCCTCCAGCGTCGCAGCGACGGTCTCGGCCTGGTGCGTCTCGTCATCGGCCGCACCGGCGCAGAAGATCGCGTTGTCAGGGCCACCGAGCGACTCGACCGCGTCGGCCAGCGCGCCGGCTTTGCGGGCCGTGATGCATACCCGCGCACCGTCGGCGACGAGTCGTTCGGCGATCGCGAGACCGATCCCCCGGCTCGCACCCGTGACGATGGCAACCTTGCCGTCGAAGCGCTTGCTCAAGACAGGCGCTCGATGACCATGGCCATGCCCTGGCCACCGCCGACGCACATCGACTCGACGCCGAACTGCTTGTCGTGGTGCTGGAGCGAATTGATCAGCGTGCTGGTGATCCGAGCGCCGGTCATGCCGAACGGGTGACCGACCGCGATCGCGCCACCGTTGACGTTGAGCTTGTCCATCGGGATGCCGAGAATCTTGGCCGAGCCCCACGACTGGACCGCGAACGCCTCGTTGATCTCGTAGAGATCGATGTCGTCCAGACCCATACCGGCGTTGCGCAGGGCAGCGGGGATCGCCTCGACCGGGCCGAGGCCCATGATCTCGGGCGACAAGCCTGTCACGGCCGTCGACACGATGCGCGCCAGCGGGGTCAGGCCGAGCTCCTTGGCCTTGGTGTCGCTCATGATGACCACCGCGGCGGCGCCATCGTTGAGCGGGCAACAGTTGCCGGCCGTGATGGTGCCGTCGGGACGGAACACCGGCTTGAGCTGCGACACGGCCTCGAGCGTGACGCCGGCTCGGGGGCCGTCGTCGAGGCTCACGGTTGATCCGTCGGGCAGGGTCACCGGGGGGATGTCCTTGGCCCAGAAGCCGTTGGCGATCGCCTTCTCGGCGAGGTTCTGGCTGCGTACGCCGAACTCGTCCTGCTCCTCACGGCTCATGCCGGTCTTCTGCTGGACGTTCTCGGCGGTCTGCCCCATCGCGATGTAGACATCGGGGACGTCACCGTCCTCGCGAGGGTCGGTCCACCCGGGAGCCCCACCCTCCTCACGCTTGGCCGTACGTGCGATGGCCTCGTCGAACAGCGGGTTCTTGGTGTCCGGCATGCCGTCGGAGCTGCCCTTGCCGAAGCGGCTCACGGTCTCGACCCCGGCCGAGATGAACACATCGCCTTCGCCGGCCTTGATCGCGTGGAATGCCATCCGCGTGGTCTGCAGGCTCGAGGAGCAGTAGCGGTTGACGGTCACACCCGGGAGGTGGTCCATGCCGGACTGCACCGCCACCACACGACCGAGGTTGTAGCCACTCTCACCGGCCGGCTGACCGACACCGAGGTGCAGGTCGACGATGTCCTTGGGGTCGAGCCCGGGCACCTTGGCCAGGGCCGCCTGCACCATCTGGACTGTCAGGTCATCGGGCCGCATGTCCTTCAGAGAGCCCTTGAACGCGCGCCCGATCGGCGAGCGTGCGGTCGAGACAATCACAGCTTCGGTCATTGAAGTGCCTTTCGGTGATGGACTCAGAAGCCGAGGTCTCGGCCGATGAGCTCTTTTATGATCTCGTTGGAACCAGCCCAGATCTTGCTGACCCGGGCGTCCCGCCAGGCTCGGGCGACACGGTACTCGTTCATGTATCCGTAGCCACCATGCAGTTGTACGCAGTGGTCCAGCACATCGTTCTGGATCTCCGACGACCACCACTTGGCCTTCGCCGCATCGGTCGCGGTGGCCGCGCCGCGGGTGTGCGCCAGCACCGCCGCGTCGACGAACGTCTCGGCCACCTCGATCTTCGTCACCAGCTCGGCGAGCAGGAACTTGTTGTGCTGCAGGCTGCCGATCGGCTGCTTGAACGCCTGGCGGTCGTGGGCGTACTGAATCGTCTCGGCCAGGATCTGCTTGGCGTGCGCGATGTTGGAGACCGAGCAGCTGATCCGCTCCTGCGGCAGGCGCTGCATCATGTAGATGAAGCCCTGGTCGACCTCGCCGATCAGCCGGTCGTCACCCACACGTACGTCCTCGAAGAACAGCTCGGCGGTGTCGGCCTCGCTCTGCCCGACCTTGTCGAGCTTGCGGCCGCGGCTGAAGCCGGGGTCGGTCGCCTCGATGCCGAACAGGCTGATGCCCTTGGCACCCTTGTCGGGGGACGTACGTACGGCCGTGATGACCAGATCGGCGGAGAAGCCGTTGGTGATGAACGTCTTCGAGCCGTTGATGACCCATTCGTCACCGTCGCGGACGGCGGTCGTCTTCAGCGCGGCGAGATCTGAACCGCCGCCGGGCTCGGTCATCGCGATCGCGGTGAGGATCTCACCTGACGCGCAGCCGGGCAGCCAGCGCGACTTTTGGTCATCGGTGCACAGGTCCACGAGATAGGGCACCGCGATGTCGGTGTGAATCGCGACGCAGGACGCCAGCGCGGCGTTGAGCTGGCTGAGCTCCTCGTCCCACACCGCGTTGAACCGGAAGTCACCGGCCTCAGCGCCGCCGAACTCCTCGGGGATCTCCAGACCGAGGAAGCCCTCCGCGCCGGCGGCCAGCCAGAACTCGCGCGGAAGCGCCTTGTCCTCGAGGTACGTCTCGAGATTGGGCTCGACGTGCTTGGCGAGGAACGCGGCACATGAGTCGCGGAACGCCTCGTGGTCCTCGTCGTAGATCGTCCGCTGCATGGCTTGGCCTTCGTGGGTCCGGGGTCTGCCGAGAAGTGCATACGCTAAGCGCTTGCTTAGTTTGCAATCGCTGCGTCATGCTGTCAACCGAGGGAGGGCCCACCATGACGAACATCACGGCACGTGAACGACTCCTCAATGCCGCCGTCGAGTCCTTCGCCGAGAAGGGGTTCAGCGGCACCACGACGCGCGACATCGCCTCGCGGGCCGGCATGAGTCCCGCTGCCGTCTACGTGCACCACGACACCAAGGAGAGCCTGCTGTTCACGGTGAGCCTCGAGGGCCACCGACACAGCCTCGACGTGATCTCCGCGGCGGCCGCCACCAGCAACGATCCCGTCGAGCGCTTGCGCACCATGGTCTACGACTTCAGCCTCTGGCATGCCGACAACAGCCGCGTCGGTCGCATCGTGCAGTACGAGTTCCACGCCCTGACGCCCGAGCATCGCGCCGAGATCGCGAAGCTCAGGCGCGGGATCGAGAAGACGATGCAGGACGCCCTCGCCGACGGTGTCGACAAGGGCGTCCTGGATGTTGCCGACATCCCGGGCACAGCGCTCGCGCTGTTGTCGCTCGGTGTCGACCTCGTGCGGTGGTTCGTGCCGGGCGGTACGCGCACCGCCGACGAGCTGGCCACCCTGCACGCCGAGCTGGCGGTCAGGATGACCCTTCGGGCTCCGTCCTCACGCGCTTCGCGCTAGGCCGACGCCCTTCGGACTCCGTCCTCACGCGCTGCGCGCTAGGACGGCGCCCTTCGTACTCAGGCCTGGAGCACGGCCTCGGCGTTGATGTGGATCGAGATCTTGTCGCCGATGACGAGCTTGTCGCTGCCCTCGACCGGCATGTTGAAATCGATGCCGAACTCCTTGCGGCTGATCTGCGTGGTGGCCTCGACACCGACGCGGGTGCCGCCCCACGGGTCTGCACCCTCGCCGAGGAACTCGGTCTCGAGCTCGACCGACTTGGTGACGCCCTTGATGGTCAGGTCGCCGGTGACGACGAAGTTGCTGTCGTCCTTCTGCACGACGCCGGTGGAGACGAACGTCATCGTCGGGTGGTTCTCGACCTCGAAGAAGTCCGCCGAACGGAGGTGGTCGTCACGGCCGGCGGTGCCGGTGTCGATCGTGCTGAGGTCGACGGACACATTCACGGTCGAGGCGGTGATGTCGTCAGCGGTCACGATGGTGCCCTCGAAGCCGGTGAACTTGCCGCGGACCTTGCCGATGAGGTGGCGAACGGTGAAGCCGATCTCGGTGTGGGTCGTGTCGAGCGCCCAGGTACCGGTGGTGATGGCGGAAGCTGTGCTGGTCATGTTTCTCCTCGAGAAGTATGTTTGTTGACGGTTCAACAACTGCAACGTTACATCAAGTTGAACTTTCAATCAACCGTCTTACATAGTAGGATGGGTCACATGGAGACGACGACCGAAACACCGTGGCTGAGCTCCGAGCAGCAGCGCATCTGGCGCTCATTCCTCAGCGGCAGCATCGTGTTGAACGAGCGGCTTGACCGCGACCTGCGCACCACCCACGACTTGTCGCTTCCCGAATACGAGATCCTGGTCCGCTTGTCCGAGGCGCCGAACCGATCTATCCGTATGGCCGAGCTCGCTGACGCGGTTTCCCACTCGCGCAGCCGGGTCACCCACACGATCGCCCGGCTCGAGCGTGAGGGCATCGTCCTGCGGGGGCAGTGCTCCGAAGACGGGCGCGGCGTGTCCGCGGTCCTCACCGATCACGGCTTCAACGTGCTCGAGGAAGCCGCGCACACCCACGTGCGCGGCGTGCACGACTACTTCGTCGAAAACGCCAGTCCGGAGGACTTCGAGGCGATCGGCCGGGTCATGGCCCGGGTCACCGAGCACCTCAACGGAGCCCAGTTCTGACCCGACGTGAGTCGTTCAGTCGCGGGTCAGCTTGCGGTAGGTCACGCTGTGCGGTCGCGCCGCTTCCTCGCCGAGACGCTCGACCTTGTTGACTTCGTAGTCGGCGAAGTTGCCCTCGAACCAGAACCACCGCGCCGGGGTGTCGGCATTGCCTTCCCAGGCGAGGATGTGGGTCGCGACGCGATCGAGGAACCACCGATCGTGCGACACCACGACGGCGCAGCCCGGGAAGTCGAGCAGCGCGTCCTCGAGTGACTGCAAGGTCTCGACATCGAGGTCGTTGGTCGGCTCATCGAGCAGCAACAGGTTGCCGCCCATCTTGAGCGTCAGCGCCAGGTTGAGCCGGTTGCGCTCACCGCCGGAGAGCACCTTGACCTGCTTCTGCTGGTCGGGGCCCTTGAAACCGAACGAGGCGACGTACGCACGGCTCGGCACCTCGAAGTTGGCCACCTTGATGAAGTCGAGCTCACCGGAGACGAGCTGCCACACGTTGAGGTTGTCGTCGATGCCGCCACGTCCCTGGTCGACATAGGAGATCTTGACCGTCTGGCCGACGTCGAGCGTGCCCTCGTCGGGCTTCTCCTCCCCCACGATCAGCCGGAACAGCGTCGACTTGCCGACGCCGTTGGGCCCGACGACGCCGACGATGCCGGCTCGCGGCAGGTCGAAGGTCAGGCCGTCGAACAGCTCACGGTCGCCGAAGCTCTTGTGCAGGTCCTTGGCGTTCAGGACCACATCGCCGAGCCGGGGGCCGGCGGGGATGTTGATCTCCTCGAAGTCGAGCTTGCGCCCGCGCTCGGCCTCGGCGGCCATCTCCTCATAGCGACTCAGGCGGGCCTGGTTCTTGACCTGGCGAGCCTTGGCGTTGGAACGCACCCACTCCA
>JAWWPE010000445.1:0-10420 GCA_033850895.1 Nocardioidaceae bacterium
ACCTCGAGGCGATGCGTGCGCTGTGGACCGAGGAGGAGGCGTCGTACGACGGGGAGTTCGTGTCATTCGGACCGAGCTGGGCCTATCCCAAGCCCCCGCAGGGTCGCATCCCGGTGATCATCGGGGCGGGTGGCGGCCCCAAGACGATGAAGTGGATCGCCCAGAACGCCGACGGCTGGATGACCACTCCGATCGAGACCGACATCGCCGCCAAGGCGGATCTGCTGCGGATCGAGTGGGCCGCTGCTGGTCGTGAAGGTGAGCCCGACGTACGCATCCTGGTGGCCAAGAAACCCACTGAAGAGGACTTCGCCGAATGGGCGTCCACCGGCGCCTCCGAGCTGATCTGGGGAGTCCCCGACGCTGAGGAGGACAAAGTCATGGGCTACCTCGACAAGCTGGCGACCCGCCTCGGGCTTGCCGCATGACGCTGTCGTCAACCTCCTTCCTGCAGTCAGACCTGTCGACGGCTGAGGTCGAGGAGTCCGAGAAGCTCTACGGAGATCTCACCGATGACATCCGCGAGGTGGTCGATGTCGCCATCCGTACGCAGGTTGGGGCGGATCAGGTCGCGGCGGCCCGCGCCCTCGTCCAGCAAGCAGCGCAGATCCTGGCCGAGGACGCCCCGCCCGATCCGGCGGGCATTCATTTCAACGCGGAGGGCCGATCCTGGAACTGGGGCAACGCCGTCGTTGGAGTTCGCAATGCGATCGCTCCACCGGTCGTCCTTCGCTGGGACGACGACGGGAGCGTACGTTCGGAGGTCGACCTGGGCGTGGCCTACGAAGGTCCGCCCGGCTGCGTACACGGAGGCGTCTCCGCGCTCCTGCTCGACCACCTGATGGGCGAGACCGCCAGCGCGTCGCACACCCGACTGATCGTCACCGGCACACTGACCCTGCGTTATGAGCGACCGCTTCCCCTCGGCCGGATGAGCATGCGGGCCCAAATCACCAACGAGGACGACCGCAAGGTCACCGTCACGGCACACATCGGCGTCGAGGGCGAGGAGCCGGCGGTCACGGCGAACGGCCTGTTCATCGTGCCTCGCTGGCACGATGCCCGCGCGATCGCAGCCCAGTTCGGTTCGCTCGACTGAGTCGACTCGGACGAGTGACGCGCCTGCCGCGGGGTATCGGTATGCCATGAGCCTTTCGATCGGATACACCCTCATGTGTGAGCAGTCGTCTCCCCAGCGCCTCGTGAGTCACGCCCAGGCTGCCGAACGGGCCGGCTTCTCCCTGGCCGTGATCAGCGACCATTTCAATCCGTGGCTGGACGAGCAGGGGCACAGCCCCAACGCCTGGGTCACTCTGGGCGCCTTGGCGAACGCCACCGAGCGGATCGAGCTGATGACGTACGTGACATGTCCGATCGGCAGATATCACCCGGCCGTCGTGGCGCAGCAGGCCGCGACGCTCGGCATCCTCAGCGACGGGCGGTTCTCACTCGGCCTCGGAGCGGGCGAGAACCTCAACGAGCACGTGATCGGCCAGGGTTGGGATCCGGTGAACGTACGTCACGAACGCTTCGCAGAAGCGCTGGAGATCATCAACCAGCTGTTCGACGGGGGCTACGTCAACTACGTCGGCAACCACTACCGGGTCGATTCTGCGAAGCTCTGGGACCTGCCGGACAAGCGGGTGCCGATCGGCGCAGCGGTCAGCGGTTCGCAGTCGATCAAGACCGCCGCCCCTGGCGTCGACTTCATGATCGCCGTCGAGCCGGACGCCGACGCGGTGGCCGAGTTCGATCGCTCCGCCGCCGATGCGCCGGCCCGCAAGGTCGGCCAGCTGCCGATCTCGTGGGACAGCGACCGCGAACAGGCCGTCCAGCGCGCGCACGATCAGTTCCGCTGGTTCGCCGGCGGCTGGAAGGTCAACGCCGAGCTGCCGGGGCCGTCGGGATTCGCCGCGGCGAGCCAGTTCGTACGGCCCGAGGACGTTGCGGACCAGATCCCGTGCGGTGACGACATCGACGCCTTGATCGAGGCGGCTCGGCCGTTCGCGGACGCCGGATTCACCGACCTGGCACTGGTCCAGATAGGCGACGACGCCCAGGAACAGTTCCTGGACGTCGCACCTGAGGTGATCAAGGCTCTGGAAGCAGCCTTCGCGAGCTGATCCCTAGACGGGCGCCGGCTCCTCGACCGAGCGGGAGTTGGTGAGCGACAGCGCCCCGCCTCCGGCCACCAGGCCGACGACCACGGCGAGCACGGCGTACGTGATGCGCTCTCCGTGGAAGAACGACTGCACGAGGTCATTGGTCCAGGTACCGGCCGGCAACGTGGTGGTGACCAGGGCGGCGATCAGCGTGCCGACGATGGCGGTGCCGACGCTGGAGCCGACCTCCTGCGCGGTGTCGTTGAGCGCGGCACCGATCGAGGTGCGGTTGCTCGGCATCGCGTCGACCAGGGCGACCGCGCAGATGGTCATGACGGTGCGGAGCCCGACCGTCATGAGCACCATGGAGACCGCGATGGCGATGTAGCCGTGGTAGACACCCCACGACATACCGGCGAGCGAGCCCGCCAGGAACCCCGCACCGACCAGGCAGGCGATCCGGTGTCCGAACCGCTTCACGAGCCACTCCGACACCGGCGTGGCGGCGATCATCGTCGCGATCATCGGCAGGTTCGCCAGGCCGGCACGCATCGGGCTCCACCCGTAGGCGTACTGGAAGTGCAGGATCAGCCCAAACATCACGCTGGCCATCGCGATCGCCGTGCCGAGCTGCGCGATGGAGGCGCCGCGGACCGTGCCGTTGGAGAACAGTCCGAGATCCAGCATGGGCGACTCGGTACGGCGTTCGTGGCGTACGAACCCAATGCCCGCGGCCAGCGCACCGAGGATCGATGCGAGCGTGATCGCCGAGAGCCAGCCGCGGTCGACCCCGCTGGTCAGCGAGTAGCAGGCCAGGCCGATCGTGAGGATGCTCAGCACCGCGCCCGGCAGGTCCAGGGCGTCGTTCGTGAGGTCCTCGCGGCGGTCGGGAGCGACCCCTCGACGGACGCCGAACCAGGCGAGCAGCGCGATCGGGGCGTTGACGGCCAGCAGCCACTCCCAGCGGACGTGGGCCAGGGCGGTACCACCGAGCACCGGACCGAGGATGAAGCCGGACATGCCGACCACCATCATCACGGTGATGGCTCGCATGCGAAGGGCCTGATCGTCGAACAGGCGGAACACCAAGGAGTTGGTGATCGGAGCCATCGCCGCAGCGGCAAGGCCGAGGGCGGCACGCAGGGCGATGAGCTCTCCGGTGCTCGAGACGAACACGACGAGGAGGCTGAGCAGGCCGAACACGGCGAGCCCGACCAGCAGGACGCGTCGGCGTCCGAGCCGGTCGGCCATCGAGCCGGCGGTGAGCAGCAGGCCGCCGAACGTCAGCGAGTAGGCGCCGGTGACCCACTGCAGCGCAGTGGTGCCGCCGCCGAGGTCGCGACCGATCGTCGGCAGGGCGACCGACATCAAGGTGTTGTCGACCATCTCGACGAAGAAGGCGAGGCAGAGCGCGGCGAGCGGGATCCAGGCCGCGCGGATGGATGAGTACGTGTGTGACGTGGGGGGAATCGTGGTGGTGGTCATGTCACCAACACTGGACGCCGGCACTGGCAGGCCGCTGTCATCCTCCTGCCACCGCTGACAGCCGCTGACAGGCGCCCGTCAGCGTCGCCGCGCGGTCGCGGAAAATCGCATCGGCTCGACGATCCTGTGCGAAACTGCCACATGGCTTCGACGCGGTGGGTGAAGAGCTTGGGTCTCGTAGGTGCGGTCGCGCTGATCATGGCGATCACGTCCCCCGTGGCGAACGCCACGGCGGTACCACCGCCACCCACTCCGCCAACCCCGACGGTCGCCTGCGACTCGGTCAGTCCGCTCGCGATCCCGTGCATCGTGCTCAACAAGGCCACCGATGCGGTGGGCGCCGAGTGCCGCCGGATCAACCTGCCGGACTCGCTCTGCGTCCTACCCCTGGCCCACAAGGTCACCCAGGCCGCGACCAACGCCTACTTGCAGTCCTGGGTGCATGGCACCGCCCAGTTCCAGTACGACCTCGGCAACTCACTTCCGCTGCGTGATGCCCAGTGGATCGGTACCCACAACTCGTTCAACAATCTTGCCGACGGCGGCCTCGTCGACTCCCTCACGCTCTCCCACCTCGACTCAAATCAGCAGCTGTCGCTGACCCAGCAGCTGGACATCGACGTACGGGCGATCGAGCTGGACCTGCACTACGTTCCGCGACTTGAGCTCCTCGGCGCCAAAGGTGTCACGGTGTGCCACGGACAGCCTCCGAGCTCTGCTGACCTCGGTTGCACCACCGAGCCGTTGTTCGCCACGTTGCTGCCGACGATCGCCAAGTGGCTGAGCGCCCCCAGCCATCACGGCCAGGTCATCATGCTCTACCTCGAGGACGAGATGAAGGACGCGAAGGCGTACGCGTCAGCGGTGGCCACCCTGGACAAGGTGTTGCGCCGCCCCGACGGAAGCAGCCTGATCTACCACCCCAACCCGGCGCAGCGCGCCGCCAACGGTTGCACGCCGCTGCCGCTCGGCACCTCGCGCGCCGACGTCGCAGCCTCGGG
This sequence comes from Nocardioidaceae bacterium, assembly GCA_033850895.1. Lineage (GTDB taxonomy): Bacteria > Actinomycetota > Actinomycetes > Propionibacteriales > Nocardioidaceae > Aeromicrobium. The sequence goes on from JAWWPE010000445.1 coordinate 4,589, forward strand.
TGCGCAGGTCGTGCTGGTGGGGTCGTGCGCACCGGGTTGGTCGACGGACGTCTTCGACTGGGACAACACCCATGTCGAGAGCGGCTCGACCCCGGGCTACCGGCCCTACCCCGCCTGCGACTCGACGTACGCCCCGAGCGTCTACGACACCAAGCTGGTGCGGTACTTCGAGGACACGACCCTGGTCTCGGCCCTGCTCAACCCGACTGTGCCGCCAGCCAACCCGAATGCGCTGACGCCAATCAAGGCGCAGTCGATGACCAACTGCGGGGTGAACCTCTTCGGCTTCGACCAGCTGCTGCCCGAGGACGGACGGATCCAGGGCACCTTGTGGAGCTGGGCGCCGGATGAGCCCAAGGCAGCCGCCGGTGGATGCACGCTCCAGAATGCCGACAGCCGCTGGATCGCCGCAGCGTGCGGCGACACCCACCCGGCGGCCTGCCAAGCGGCCGACGGGACCTGGTCGGTGACCCCGACAGCCGTGACGTTCGACGACGCGACAGCGGCGTGTGCCGCACGTGGTTCGACGTTCGCCCTGCCGCGCGACGGCGACCAGAACTCCGCGCTGCACGCCGTCGCTGATGCCGTCGGCGGCGCCTGGGTGAACTACCGGATCACCTGATCGGGCCGATCCAGCGTCGCCGGAATCGCGCGTGGTCCTTCCGCATCGCGGCGAAACTTGCTGTGATGTCTAGATGACCACCCACGAAGTCCTCGGCCAGACCGTCATGATGCCCGTGCAGGTGCGGGAAGGCACCAACGCCACGGTGATGTACGACGTGCCCCTCGAAGCAGCTCAGTCGCTCGTGCCGACCGGCTTCGAGGTGATCGAGACCGAGCCGGGTCGGGCTCAGTTCGCACTGGCGCTCGTCGACTACCAGGACAATGACCTCGGCACCTATCTCGAGATCGGCACCATCTTCTTCGTTCGGCCCGAAGGAGGCGGTCCTGATGGAAACTTCATCACCCACCTCCCGGTGACCGAGCACTTCACCTGCGTGGCCGGCAACCAGGTCTGGGGCTTCCCCAAGAGCATCGAGCGGATCGAGGTCACCAACGAGGAGTCGACCTCACGTTGGACCCTCGAGATGGACGGCGAGCTCGTCCTCGACATCACCCTCCCGCGCGGCGGTACCGACGAGATGCCGCCGATGGAACTGGTGTCATACACGCTCATCGACGGGCGTCCGCACCGTACGCCGTTCACCCAGGGCGGTTCGGGCACCGGGATGTTCTTCGACGCCGAGGTCGCGTTGACACTCGGCAGCCACCCTCTTGCGAAAGAGCTGGCGAGCCTTGGCCTTCCCGACGCCCCGGTCGTCCTCACCACGTGGACCGAGCAGATGCGCGCCACCTTCGGCGAGCCTGAGCCGCTGTAGCCCACGCATGACAAAGGCCTCAGGGCCAGAAACCGCTCATGACGCTGATCTGCCGATCTCGCGAGCGGAGGCAAAAGCTAGCCGAGGATACGAGTCAGCAGGCCGGTGAGCGTATCGCGCTCGCTGGCCGACAGGGCGTCCAGGATTTCGTCCTGAGCCCCCGTGAGTCTCGTGTCCAGGTGTTTGAGCCGTCGTCGTCCAGCGGCGGTCAGGGTGACCAGGTTGCGGCGCCGGTCGGCGGGGTCGGGGCTTCGCGCGACGTGGCCCTTGTTCACCAGCTCATTGAGCATCGTGTTCATGTCACTCTGGTCGATTCCGCATCGTTGGCCGATTTGCACCTGACTGTCCGGGCCGAACTCGTCCAGCGCGGCGAGGATCGCGAAGTGATATGCGCGCCCACCGGCAGCGGCCATCGTCTCCCCGACGAGTCGATGCGCCCGAGCGGAAGCCCTGTTGATCAGCCAGCTGGGTTTGCCGCGCAGAAGGGTTGGCACTTCGTTCATCTCCATGCACGAAGCCTAAGGCAATCCCTTGGTCCATCCAACGAACCTGGTATTCTCTTGGTCTGACCAAGATTGGTTGTCCCAAGAGATCTGAGGTAGGAACAATGTCACTCACCTTGAATGAAGCTCGGGCTGTCAGCGACCGCGTGCGCGAGCACGCTGCCAGAGTCGGCGCCACAGTTACGGTCGCAATCGTTGACGGCGGCGGGCACCTACAGGTTCTCGATCGCATGGACGGTGCGTCTCCCATGTCGGCCCGTATCGCCTCGGCGAAAGCATCTAGCGTTGCGCTGTTTCGTCGCGACGACAGTGACCTGATGGGGCTGCAGCAGGCCTACCCGGCGGTGTTCGCGCAGATAGTCGACGTGGCGGGAACACCCATCGTGGCCGGCAGGGCCGCTCGATTGATCCGGCGCGGCGATGTCGTCGACGGTGCGATCGCGATCGCGGGAGGGACTCTCGAACAGGATGACCAATGCGCCGATATCGGGGTCGCCTCCCTGTCACCCTCCGCGCCAGCCCCCGCAGAAGTTGTGAACGGCTGACCCGGCCGGGCGCCAGGCCAACGCGTCAACGAAGAACCGGGATCCCAGTTTGCACTGGAATCCCGGTTCTGTTGGTAGCGGGGACAGGATTTGAACCTGTGACCTCTGGGTTATGTGCCCAGCGAGCTACCGAGCTGCTCCACCCCGCGTCGCTCTCGCTACTTTACGGGGCGGCGGGCCAGTGATCAAATCCGGGGCGGCTACTTCTTCTTCGACGACGACGACGCCGACTTGTCGAGCAGCTTCTGAGCAGCCTCGACCGAGCTGGCCACCTGGGCGATGCGCTTCTGGTACGTCGCCAGATCACCCTTCTTGAGGGCGGTCTGCGCCTCCTCGTAGTAGTTGGTGGCATCGGAGAGGTACTGGGACGCCGTCTTGGACGATCCGGGTTCGGACGGAGTCGTGGTGTCGTCAGCCGGAGCGGAGCCCTCCTTCAGGCCCAACGCCACCCGCAACGCTTCGTCGAGGGTCTGCCCGAAGCCGACGTCCTTGCCGAACGAGGCGATCACGAACTGGAGCACCGGATAGGAGCCCTCGATCGCGCTGCGCTGGATGTAGACCGGCTGGACGTACAACAGCCCGTTGCCGACCGGCAGGGTCAGCAGGTTGCCGTACAGGATCGTCGCGGTCTTGGACTGCTGGTACTGCAGCAAGGCCTGCGACACGCCCTTGTCCGTCTGGAACGCGTTGGCGATCTGGCTGGGGCCCTGGATCTGAGTGTCGCTTGGCAGCTGCAGGATCTGCATCTTGCCGTAGTTGGCCGTGTCGGTGGCCTCGGAGTTGACCGAGACGAACGCCGCGAGGTTCTGCCGGCTGTTGGGCAGGTAGACGCTGGTGATCGAGAACTTCGGATTGTCCTCACCGGGCCGAGCGGTCGACAGGTAGTAGGGCGGCTGCAGGGCGTTGGAGTTGCCTGCCGCGGCCGGATCCTCGGGCACCTTCCAGCGCTCGCCGTCCTCGTAGAACGTCTGGGCATCGGTAACGTGGTAGCGCTGGAGCACGTCACGCTGCACCTTGAACAGGTCGACCGGGTAGCGCAGGTGCTCGAGCAGCGCCGGCGAGATCTCGCTCTTGGGCTTGACGACCTTCGGGAAGATCTTCATCCAGGTCTTGAGGATCGGGTCCTTGGTGTCCCACTGGTAGAGCTTCACGGTGCCGTCATAGGCATCGACGACGGCCTTGACCGAGTTGCGCATGTAGTTGACCTGGTCGGTCGGCAGCGCTTCCTGGGCGTTGTTGCTGGTCAACGTGTCGGCCGTGGCGTCACGCAACGAGCGGTGCTCCGATCCCGGGTAGGAGTTGCTGGTCGTGTAGCCGTCGACGATCCACACCACGCGACCGTCAACGACAGCCGGATAGGGATCGCCGTCGACGGTCAGCCACGGCGCGACCTTCTTGACCCGGTCACGAGGCTCTCGGTCGTACAGGATCTTGGATGCGGAGTTGACCCGGCTCGACAGAAAGATGTTGGGCTGGGCGAACTTGAACGCGTACAACGCCTTGGTGAAGACATTGCCGATCGGCACGCCGCCCTTGCCGTCATAGGTGTTCTGGGTGGCGTCCGCCTTGGTGTCCTTGCTCGACGCGGAAGTGCCGCCGCGTGGGATGTCGACCTCCACGGGCGCCGCGCCCTTGGGCCGACCGACGATCGAGTATGACGGCGACTGCTCACCGAAGTAGATGCGCGGCGGCGTGGTGGTCTTGAGCTCCCCCACCGGCGGGATGTCGCGCTCGACGAACACCGGCTCGCCATTGGGACCGCGCTCATTGCCTCGGGCGGCGATGACGCCGTAGCCGTGGGTGTAGACGGTGTGGTCGTTGGCCCAGTTGCGCTGGCTCGCCTGCAGGCCCGCGAGGTGCAGCTCGCGGGCAGCGACGATGACGTCCGACGGCTGGGTGTCCGTGCCGAGCTTGTAGCGGTCAACGTCGAGCGTGGTCGGCACCGAGTAGTAACCGCGTACCTGTTGCAGCTGCTCGAACGCGGGTGCGATCAACGTCGGGTCGAGCAGACGTGTGCTGACGCGGGACTCCGCCGACTGGGCAAGCTCCGTGGAGGTCAGCGCGGTCTTGGAGGTGTACTGCTGCACCTCGACATCGCTGACGCCGTACGCATAACGTGTCGCAGCGATGTTGCGGGCTATGAAAGGCCCTTCCTTGTCCGGCTCCGACGGCTTGACCTGGAAGCCCTGCATGACGGCCGGCCAGATCGCGCCGATCAGGATCGAGGTCAGCGCCAACAGGCCGAGACCGATTGCGGGCAAGGTCCACGACCGCAGGAAGATCGCGGAGAAGAACAGCACCGCACAGACGATCGCCACGAAGATCAGGATGTTCTTGCTCGGTATGCGGGCGTGGTCGTCGGTGTAGCCGATGCCGTCGAACAGCTTCGACGTGCCGGTCAGCAGGCCGAACCGGTCGAGGTAGTACGAGACCGCTTTGAGCAGGACGCCGAGCCCGACCAGTACGGAGACGTGTATCTGGGCGGCCCGGGTGAGCTTCGGGCCCCGGCCGGCCATCCGGATGCCGCCGTAGACGTAGTTGACGAACAGCACCGCGATCACCGTGATGATGATCATCGCGAACGAGAACGACGTCAGGAACCGCCACCACGGGTACTGGAAGACGTAGAAGCTCGCGTCCTTGTGGAACTGCGGATCCTTGACGCCGAACGGGGTGCTGTTGCGCCACATCTTGTAGGTGTCCCAGTGGCTCGCGGCGATCGAGCCCGCGAATGCCGTGAGGATCACACCGACGGCGATCAGCACCGGCTTGAGGATCGGGGTCAGCGCGAGGCGGTAGCGGTACGCCGGGTCGTCGCGGCGCATCGGCACCGAGTCCGGGCGCGTGCGGTAGGTGAGATAGAGGTTGCCGACGACGAACAGACCGAACATCAGTCCCAGGACGAGGAACAACATGACCCGCGTGACCAGGACGCTGCGGAAGACGTTGCCGTAGCCGACGGAGTGGAACCACAGCCGGTCGGTCCAGATGCTGGTGAAGATCGAGCCGAGGAACAGCAGCACGGCCAGGGTGATCAGCGTCGGCACCAACACCCGGCGACGGCGTCCTTCGGGACGCTGCGGCGATTTGGGGCGGGGTGTTCCGAAAATGTCGCTCACGTGACTCCTGGGTCGGGTGCTGAGAACTCTATGCCAGTGTGCGCCGCAGGTGCTCGATCAGGCCGGGGACCAGATCGGGACCTTCGAGCAGCTCGGCGTCGCGGGGTTCCCGGGCGCGTACGGCGCTGTGCGCGCGGCCGTCGCGGGTCACGGCGGCGACCAGGCGTACCTCGCGGCGATCGGGGTGCACCGCGACCACCGCGAGCAGGTCGTCCGGGTCGTCCGGGAGCGATTCCTCGGCCTCCGGGGGCAACATGATGCGCTCGATGACAGCGGCACAGCCAGC
>JAWWPE010000048.1:0-3420 GCA_033850895.1 Nocardioidaceae bacterium
GAGACCTCGAGCAGTGTGCCGGGCAGCACGCGGTCCGACTTCGCCGGGGCGTGCCCGTCGAGACGTACGTGACCAGCCGCGACGAGCTCGCTGGCGCGCGTACGAGAGAATCCGAGCAGCCGAGCCAGGGCGCTGTCGACACGTTCGCCGGCCAGGCCCTCGGGTACGTGGATCGTGCGGTGCTCCAGCTCGGTGACTTCACCCTCGGTGTCGGCGTCGAGGTCGCCGTCGAGGTCGGGCGGCTCGAGGCTCATCGACGCTCTTCCCTGGTGCCATCGAGGCGTACGCCTCGCCAGGTGCGATGGATGATGACCAGCGCGGCGAACGTCAGTGCCGTGTCGGCGAGGTTGAACACCGGGAAGTCGAACGGAATCTGCAGGAAGTCGATGACATGGCCCTTGAGCGGCGCGGGGTCGCGGACCAGACGATCGGTGAGGTTGCCGATCGCGCCGCCGAGCAGCAGACCGAGGCCGACTGCCCAGCCGCGGTCGCGCAGCCGGGAGGCGAGCCGGATCACGGTGATGCACACCGCGATGGCGACAACACTCAGCACCAACGTGAATCCGGTGCCCGTGCTGAACGCCGCGCCGGCATTGCGGGTGACGTTCAGCCAGAAGACGTGCGGGATGACCGTTGACCGCGGTTCGCCCTCAAGCCCGCGCACGACGGCGAACTTGGTGATCTGGTCGACCAGCCACACCGCGATCGCCACAACGGCGAAGAGGCGTACGTAGGTGGTGGTGGTCGGGCCGTGGTCGTTGCCAGGGCTCAGCGACGTTCCTCGCGCTGCTTGCATGTCATGCACAGTGTCGCACGCGGGAATGCGATCAATCGCATCTTGCCGATCGGCTCACCACAGACCTCGCACTGGCCATAGCTCCCCTTGTCGAGCCGGTCGAGTGCCTTCTCGGTCTGCAGGAGCAGCTCGCGCTGATTGGCTGCGAGGGACATCTCGGCATCACGCTCGAGGCCCTTCGACCCGACATCTGCCTGGTCGTTGCCGGCACCGTCCACGCCGTCACGGAGGAGATCCTGAAGCTCGCGGGCGGACTGGTCGAGCTCGCCACGCAACCTGGTGAGGTCGCTCTCGAGCTCGGCGCGTACGGCCTTTGTCTCGGAAGCGGTCCAGGGCTTTTCGTTGGCGCGTACGGCCAGCGTCGTCTTTGACATGCGGGGAATGTAGTCCGGTGAAGGGTCAGAGGCAACTCGCACCGCCGCGGGCGTCGGGTTCGTGACCGATAGAATTGCCGGTGTGACCTCGACCGACGTTCCGCAGGCGGCCTACCGCCCGGTTCCAGCCCATATCGACCTGCCCGCCCTCGAGCGCGACATCCTGACGCTGTGGGCCGAACAAGGGACGTTCGCGGCGAGCCTCGAGACCGCCGACGACGCTCCGCGCTGGACGTTCTACGAGGGCCCTCCGACCGCCAACGGCACCCCCGGGGTCCACCACGTGGAGGCCCGCGTGTTCAAGGACGTCTTCCCGCGGTTCAAGACGATGCAGGGCTTCCGCGTCGACCGCAAAGCCGGCTGGGACTGCCACGGGCTCCCGGTCGAGATCGCGGTGGAGAAGGAGCTCGGCTTCAACGGCAAGCCCGACATCGAGGCCTACGGCATCGCCGAGTTCAACGCCAAGTGCCGCGAGGCGGTCCTGCGCAATGTCGATCTCTTCGAGGAGATGACGGACCGCATGGGCTATTGGGTCGACATGTCCGACCCCTATCGCACGATGGAGACCTCGTACGTCGAGAGTGTCTGGTGGGCGCTCAAGACGATCTTCGACAAGCAGCTGCTGACCGAGGACTTCAGGGTCGCGCCCTACTGCCCGCGCTGCGGCACGACGCTGTCCGACCACGAGCTGGCGCAGGGCTACGAGACGATCACCGATCCATCGGTCTACGTACGATTCCCGCTGACCTCCGGACCGCTCGCCGGCAAGGCGTCGATGCTGGTGTGGACCACCACCCCGTGGACCCTGGTCTCCAACACCGCGGTGGCGGTCAACCCCGAGGTCACCTACGTCCTGGCTACCGACGGCACCGAGACGCTGGTCGTCGCTGAGCCGCTGCTCGAGAAGGCACTCGGCGAGGGCTGGACCGCCACCGGCGAGTCGTTCAGCGGCAAGGACATGGAGCGTTGGACCTACCAGCGGCCGTTCGAGCTCGTCGCCTTCCCGGAGCCGGCGCACTTCGTCGTGCTCGGCGACTACGTGACAGTCGAGGACGGCACCGGACTGGTGCACCAGTCCCCTGCCTTCGGCGCCGAGGACATGGCGGTATGCAAGGCGTACGGGCTTCCCGTCGTCAACCCGATCACCACCGACGGCCACTTCGAGGGCGATGTGCCGCTGGTCGGCGGGATGTTCTTCAAGACCGCCGATCGACCCCTTGCCGACGACCTCGCGGCACGCGGCTTGATGTTCCGCGAGCTGGCGTTCGAGCATGCCTACCCGCACTGCTGGCGCTGTCACACGCCGCTGATGTACTACGCGCTGCCGGCCTGGTACATCCGCACCACCGCGATCAAGGACCAGCTGCTGAGTGAGAACGCCGGCACCAACTGGTTCCCCGAGACGATCAAGAACGGGCGATACGGCGACTGGCTCAACAACAACATCGACTGGTCGCTGTCGCGCAGCCGTTACTGGGGCACTCCCCTGCCGATCTGGCGCAATGAGCTCGATCCGTCCAAGCTGATCTGCATCGGATCGCTCGCGGAACTGTCGGAGCTCGCCGGTCGAGATCTGTCCGACCTCGACCCGCACCGCCCCTTCATCGACGAGGTGACGTTCGAAGTCGACGGTGTGCCTGGGACATACCGACGGGTCCCCGACGTCATCGACGCGTGGTTCGACTCCGGCTCGATGCCGTTCGCGCAGTGGGGCTACCCGCACGCTCCTGGTTCGGTGGAGAAGTTCGAGCAGGCCTACCCCGCCCAGTACATCTGTGAGGCGATCGACCAGACCCGCGGCTGGTTCTACTCCCTGATGGCCGTCGGCACCCTCGTCTTCGAGCAGAGCTCGTACGAGAACGTCGTCTGCCTCGGGCACATCCTCGCCGAGGATGGCAAGAAGATGAGCAAGCACCTCGGCAACATCCTGCTGCCCATCCCGCTGATGGAAGAGCATGGCGCCGACGCCTTGCGATGGTTCATGGCGTGCTCCGGATCGCCGTGGTCGCCGCGGCGCATCGGTCACACCGCGCTGTCGGAAATCGTCCGCAAGGTGCTGCTGACGTACTGGAACACCGTGGCGTTCCACGTGCTCTACACCGGCTCCGAGGGCTGGACGCCGACCACCGGTGAGATCCCCCCGGTCGCCGAGCGCGAGGTGCTGGACCAGTGGCTGCTGTCGGAGCTGCATTCGCTGACCCGAGACGTGACCGCCTCGCTGGAGGACTTCGACACCCAGGACGCCGGCGC
>JAWWPE010000129.1:0-12103 GCA_033850895.1 Nocardioidaceae bacterium
GCCACGTGGGTGCGCTGCGCCTGCATCTCCTTGAGGAGGTCGTCCGCGTGCTTGGTGTCGGGCACGAACAGCACCGGGCGGGCGATCGACTCGACGCGTTCGGTGGTTTCCGCGTCATGTTTGTCGAAGACACGCTTGGTCACGTCTTTCAGATAGGCCATACCGAGTACGTCGTCGAGATTCTCTCCGACGATCGGCATCCGCGAGTAGCCGCTGCGCAAGGCCAGTGACATCGCCTGGCGCAGGGTCTTGTGACGCTCGACGAACACCAGATCTGTGCGCGGCACCATGACCTCGCGCGCAATCGTGTCGCCCAGCTCGAACACCGACTGGAGCATCTTGCCCTCGTCGGACTCGATGAGTGAGCTGGCCGCAGCCAGGTCGACGAGCTCACGGACCTCGACCTCTGAGGCGAACGGTCCCTCGCGGAACCCCCGACCGGGGGTGAGGGCGTTGCCGAGCAGGATCAGCAGCTTGGGGAGCGGGCCGAGCAACCGGGTGAGCATGATGGCCGGGAATGCCGAGGCCAGCGCGATGCGTTCGGCGTGCTGGCGACCGAGCGTACGAGGTCCGACACCGATCAGCACGAAGCTGACGACGACCATGATCGCCACCGCGATCGCAAAGCGTCTCCAGAGTCCGTCGACCTGGTCGGCGACCACCAGTGCCACGAGGACGATGCTCGACGTCTCGGCGAGCACCCGCATCAGCAGCACGGAGTTGAGGTAGGGCGCCGGGTCCTCGAGGATCTCCGCGAGCCGTCCGGCGCCACCGCGGCCCTCGTCGTCGAGCTCTTCGGCGCGTGCCTTGGAAAAGGAGGACACGGCGGCGTCGACACTCGCCAAGGTGCCTGCGACGACGGCCAGCGCGATCGAGACGACGATGGGCAGCCACATCACGGGGCTTCGGGATCCTTGCCCTCGGCGGCCTGCTGCCACTCGAGCAACAGCCGGCCCTGGATGCCGAACATCTCCTGATGCTCGGCGGGCTCGGCGTGGTCATAGCCCAGCAGGTGCAGGATTCCGTGAACCGTCAGCAGGTTGATCTCGTCCTGTGCGGTGTGACCGGCGGCCGGAGCCTGCTGCTCGGCCACCTGCGGGCACAGGGCGATGTCGCCGAGATAGCCCTCGGGACTGTCCACGTCGTCACGGCCGGGGGTCAGCTCGTCCATCGGGAACGACAGGACGTCGGTCGGACCGTCCTTGCCCATCCACTGTTTGTTGAGGACGGTGATCGTCGCGGGGTCGACCAGTCGGAGGGTCAGCTCGGTCGCGGGATGCAACCGCATACGACGCATCGTGAAGCGGCACAGCCGGGTGAGGGCAGCGGCGTCGACCTCGACGCCGGACTCATTGAGTACGTCGACGTTCATGCGCCTGTGCACCCGCCTCGGCCTCGAACTCACCGTAGGCCGCGACGATGCGCCCGACGAGCTTGTGGCGCACGACGTCGTGGCCGGTGAGCCAGGCGAAGTGGATGTCGCGGACGTCTTCAAGAATCTCCTGCACGACCCGCAGACCGCTCTTGCTGCCGTTCGGCAGGTCGACCTGGGTGACGTCGCCGGTGACCACCATCTTGGAGCCGAACCCCAAGCGGGTCAGGAACATCTTCATCTGCTCCTGGGTGGTGTTCTGCGCCTCGTCGAGGATCACGAACGCGTCATTGAGGGTGCGGCCGCGCATGAATGCCAGCGGCGCCACTTCGATGACACCTGACGCCATGAGCTTGGGGATCGTCTCGGGATCCATCATGTCGTGCAGAGCGTCGAACAGCGGGCGTAGATAGGGGTCGATCTTCTCGTTGAGGCTGCCCGGAAGGAAGCCCAGGTGCTCGCCCGCCTCGACCGCGGGACGGGTCAAGATGATGCGGCTGACGTCCTTGGCCTGGAGAGCCTGCACGGCCTTGGCCATCGCCAGATAGGTCTTGCCGGTGCCGGCGGGCCCGATGCCGAACGTGATCGTGTGATTGTCGATCGCGTCGACATAGCGCTTTTGATTGACCGTCTTCGGCCGGATCGTGCGGCCTCTGTTCGACAAGATGTTGAGGCTCAGCACCTCGGCGGGCTGCTCCTGCGTCTCGGTGCGCAGCATGACGATGCAGCGTTCGACGGTCTCCTTGGTGAGATGCTGACCAGTGCGAATGATGATCACCAGCTCGTCGAGCAGCCGCTCGACCAGGGCTGCCTCCCCAGGGGCTCCGGTGACGGTGATGGTGTCGCCGCGCGCGTGGATGCGCGCCTCGAAGGAGTCTTCGATGAGGCGGAGGAATTCGTCGGCGGGCCCGAGCAGGGCGACCGCGGGAACGCTCGACGGAATCGTGAACGTGTGCGCCGGCAGGTCGCCAACATTGTTGTCGTTAGTCATGTGGCATCAATCGTACGCAACACAGGCGACAGCGTGCCAATTCCTCAGGCCGAAGGTGCGCCCGCGAGCCAGTGGCGGACGTTGTCCCATGTGCCCGGCAACGTGGCGTCGACGGTGGCCGCCAGGTCGGCGATCGTGACGCCTCGCAACGACTCGCGCCATGCCCGTTCGGCGTCGGCCATCACCTTCGCGATGCCACACGGCACTTTGCACGCCTCACCGGTGGTCGGCAACGGACCCTGCTGCCGGATCTCGGTGCAGCGGAACGCGGCCTCCGGGCCGTCCACCGCACGAACCACGTCGTACACCGTCACCGTCCCGCTGGGTCGCGACAACAGATAGCCCCCGTCCCGGCCCTCGACGGCGTGGATGAGCTCGGCCTTCGACAGAGCCTGCAGGTGCTTTGCGAGATAGGTCTTGGAGACGCCGTGCAGCTCAGCGAGCCGGTGCGACGGTACGGGCGCGGTTGCCGTGCTGAGGACGGTGCAGCAGTGCAGGGCCCACTCGACGCCGGCCGACATTTTCATGACCCGAGCATACCCGGACATGTGATATCTGAGTATGATCCTTGCGAGTCGGACAATGGCTGTCCGAGTTTGGACCAAGGAGTGGAACATGCGCATTGCCATCGCAGGATCGACCGGACTGGTCGGACGGAACGTCGTCGCGGCCGCCAATGCCGCCGGCTACGAAATCGTCGAGCTCGCGCGGGAGAAAGGCATCGATCTCACCGCCCCCGAGGGCCTGGCAGAACGGCTGGCCGGCGTTGACGCCGTCATCGACGTCACGGCAAGCCCCTCACTCGAGACCGCAGGCGAGTTCTTCCGCGCCGTCGCCGGCAATCTGGCCGACGCGGCGAGGGTGGCCGGCGTCTCCCGGACGGTCGTCCTGTCGATCATCGGCGTGGACGCGATGCCTGACTACGACTACTACGTGGCGAAGCTCGCCCAGGAACGGGTCGTCATCGAGCGTGCGCCCGGTCCGCGTGTGCTGCGCGCTGCCCAGTTCCTCAACTTCCCCGCGCAGATGCTCGACTGGAACCGGGACGGGGACACGGTTCAGCTGCCGGTGATGAAGACCCAGCCGGTTGCCGTCGAGGAGATCGCTCGCCTGTTGCTGGCCCTTGCCGACGGCAGCGAGCCGCGCAGCCTCGTCGAGCTCGCCGGGCCGAAGCCCGACGACCTCGCAGATCTCGTACGTCAGGTCGCCGAGCACCGCGGCGTGCAGGTCACGATCTCGACGTCCGTGCAGAGCCAGCCGATGGCTGATGGCGCCTGCCTCCCGGGGCCGGACGCGGTCATCGCCGGCCCGGACTTCGCCACCTGGCTCGCCGGACAGGACTGAACGATCAGCCGGGCGGCCAACCCATCGCTCGGCCGGCGAGGACGTGCCCGTGACAGTGGAAGACCGTCTGGTGCGCGTCGGCGCCGGTGTTGAACACCAAGCGGTATGAGCCGTTGCCCTCGGCCTGGGCGATCGACCGGGCCTCGGCGAGCAGGGCGATCGTCGCGTCGGGGTCGGCGGCGGCCAGGCTGCCGATGTCGGGCTCATGCCGTCGCGGGATGATCAGCACGTGCGTGGGCGCCTGCGGGTTCACATCGCGGAAGGCCACCGTGTGCTCGGTCTCGGAGACGATTTCGGCGGGTATGTCGCCCGCCACGATCTTGCAGAACAGGCAATCGGGGTCTGAAGAAGTCACGTGCCACTCCTGTCTGTTCCAGCTCGCAAACTCACTTGAACGCGCCCTTGATCTTGCCGAACACGCCGCCCTTGTGATTGGTGCCGATCAACGCCTCGGGATGCTCCTCGTCGCGGAGCTTCGCGAGCTGTTCGAGCAGGGTGCGCTGTTCCTCGTCTACGCGCGACGGGGTCTCGACGACGACCTGCACCTTGAGGTCGCCTCGACCAGGCCCACGCAACCGCGGGACGCCGAAGCCCTTGACCGTCAAGGTGTCACCGGACTGCGTGCCGGCTGTCACGTCGAGCGGGACCGTTCCCGGCGCGTCCGCGAGGTCCTGGCGATCGGCTTCGAGGGTGGGGAGGTCGAGGTGGGCGCCGAGTGCTGCAGCCGTCATCGGCAGCGTGATCTGGCAGAACAGCTGGTCGCCCTTGCGGGTGAACACCGGGTGCCGCGCGACGTTGATCTCCAGGTAGAGGTCACCGGCCGGTCCCCCGCCGGGTCCGACCTCACCCTCGCCGGACAGCTGGATGCGGGTGCCGTGGTCGACACCCGCCGGGATCGTCACGCCGATCGTGCGGCGTGAACGTACGCGACCGTCGCCGGCGCACTCCGCACACGGATCCGGGATGATCGTGCCGAAGCCGTGACAGGTCGGGCAAGGCCGAGACGTACGGATGTCGCCGAGCAGAGACCGCTGCACGTGCTGGACGTCGCCGTGACCGTTGCAGGTGCGGCACATCTCCGGCTCGGAACCTTCGGCTGCACCGCTCCCCCCACACGTGGTGCACGTGACCGCGGTGTCGACCTTGATCTCCTGCTCGATGCCGAACGCCGCCTCGGCGAGCTCGACGTTGACCCGCAGCAAGGCGTCTTGGCCGCGCTGGGTGCGGGGGCGTGGTCCACGACCGTTGTTCTGGCCGAAGAACGCATCCATGATGTCGTCGAACGAGAAGCCCTGGCCGAATCCGCCACCGCCGGCGTTGCCGCGCATCGGGTCGCCACCGCGATCGAAGGTGGCCCGCTTGGCCGGGTCGGACAGCACTTCATAGGCGACGGTGATCTCCTTGAAGCGCTCCGACGCGTCGGGTGCATCGTTGACGTCGGGGTGCAGCTGACGCGCGAGCTTGCGATAAGCCTTCTTGAGCTCATCCGCGCTCGCGTCGCGTCCGACGCCGAGTGTTGCGTAGTAATCCTGTGCCATGAGTCCTGAGTGCCTTGATCGTGAGTGGGTGGTCTAGGTGTCCGCCAGCAGACGCCCGACATAGCGGGCGACGGCGCCGACTGCGGCCATCGTTGCGGGGTAGTCCATGCGGGTCGGACCCACGGTGCCAAGTGTGGCAAGCGCCTGGTCATCTGCGCCGTACGCCGTGGAAACGACGGCGGTGCTGAAGAGGTTCTCGTTGCCCGTCTCGGTCCCGATGCGTACGGTCAGCCCACTGGTGGCTTCGCCGAGCAGCTTGAGGAGCACGACCTGCTCCTCGATCGCCTCGAGCACGGGCTTGATCGCCGAGTCGAAGTCGCTGCCGAAACGTACGAGGTTGGCGGTGCCGCCGACCGCGATGCGCTCGTCCGACCGCTCGTTGCTGAAGGTCTGCGACAGGGTCGTGACGATCGAGGTGACGATCGGCCGGTCGTTGACGTCGAACGTCTCGATCATCTCGGCCAGGCGTAGCGAAGCCTCGGGGAGGCGCTCCCCCAGCGTCGCGTGACCGATCCGCGAGCGAAGGTCGGACAGCAGCTGCTCGGACGGCGCCACGGCCAGCTCGATGATGCGCTGCTCGACGCGTCCACTGCTGGTGATCACCACGAGCAGGACCCGCGCCCCGTCGAGGGCCACGACCTCGATGTGCCGGACGGTCGAGCGGGTCAACGACGGATACTGCACGATCGCGACCTGGTTGGTGAGCTGGGCGAGCACGCGTACGCTCCGCTGCACCACGTCGTCGACATCGACGGCTCCGGTCAGGAACGTCTCTATCGCGCGGCGTTCGGCCGGTGACAACGCCTTGACCGTGGCGAGCCGGTCGACGAACATCCGGTAGCCCTTGTCGGTGGGTATGCGGCCGGCGCTGGTGTGCGGCTGGGTGATGTAGCCCTCGTCCTCCAGGGCGACCATGTCATTGCGGATCGTCGCCGGCGAGACACCGAGGTGATGGCGTTCGACCAAGGCCCGCGATCCGACGGGTTCCTGGGTTGCGACGTAGTCCTCGACGATGGCCCGGAGGACGTCGAGTCGCCGGTCGTCAGACATCGCCGTCCCCTTCCCGCGCGTCATGCTGGCACTCGCCGTGGTCAAGTGCCAGTCTAGCGAGGTGGGATCCATCGGGGTGAACGACGACGGTGTGGTCTTCGTTGCAGACGACGAGCTCGGCGCCGTGCTCTATGAGCCACGGCGGGTCACGCTGCCTGACGGGACGACGATCGCTCACGAGTCTCAGGGCGGCACGCTCTCATCGGTCGCTGCGATCGATCACGGCGAGTTCTTCCTCGAGATCGCCTACCTCGGCGACGGGCCGGTCGGCGGCGAGCTGGTCATGACGGCTTCGGTGCCCGGGCGCCAGGTGGCGTCATACGTCCATCTCGGCGACCTGTGGGCCGATGACGTTCCAGAGCACGTCCCGGAGTCCTGGCCCGCGGCGGTGGATCTGGCGATCGGCCTGTTGGGGCCGGAAGCATTGCCGGTCGTCGGAGGCAACGTGATCACCAAGGATGACGTCGAGCAATTCCATCAACGGCTGCTGGGGGTGCTGTATGCCTGATCGTTACAGCGCGGACGTGTTGTCCGGTGACTGGCGGAAGCCGGCGCGCGGACACTCCGTCGAGGTGGTCGCCGAGCGCGGCATGGTCGTCGAGGACGCCACGACCGGCTTCGTCGGCGAGATCATGGTGATCGAGAAGGACCTCGGGATGATGGTGCTGGAGGATCGCCGGCTCACGCGTCGAGCGTTTCCGTTCGGTCCGGGGTTCCTGCTCGACGGCAAGCCGGTCATCCTCCGGCCGCAGGCGGCGAAGGGCACCGGGGTCCCCACACGTACGGCCTCGGGATCACGCGCGGTGGCGGACGCCAAGGCACGCGTTGCGCTGCCGAGCCGCATCTACGTCGAGGGCCGGCACGACGCCGAGCTCGTCGAGAAGGTGTGGGGCGACGATCTGCGGATCGAGGGCGTGGCTGTCGAGTACCTTGGCGGCATCGACGACCTCGCCGGCATCGTTGACGAGTTCGACCCCGGTGCCGCCCGCCGCCTCGGCGTGCTCGTCGACCACCTCGTGCCCGGCTCGAAGGAGACGCGCATCGCAGCGCAGGTGTCGGGTCGTCCCCACGTGCTCGTCGTCGGTCATCCGTACGTCGACGTGTGGCAGTCGGTCAAGCCGGACCGCCTCGGCATGGCGGCCTGGCCGGTCATCCCCCGTGGTACCGATTGGAAGCACGGCATCTGTGAGGCGATGGGCTGGCCGCACGCAGATCAGGCCGACATCGCCCGGGCCTGGAAGCACATCCTCGGACGGGTCGACTCCTATTCCGATCTCGAGCCGGCATTCCTCGGGCGCGTCGAGGAGCTCATCGACTTCGTCACCGCACCGCCAAGCTGACACTCTTCCGTCTCGGTTCGAACTCACCGGTCCCGGCATACCGCACCGTGATCGTCTGATGACCCTTCGCAAGCCTGGGCAGCCGGAACGTGTGTGGCGTGCCGGCAAACATCAGGGCTGTTCCGAGCACCCGTGACCCTCGCGAGACGCTGACGAGGCCGGTCGCGCCCGTAGGGCCAACCGTGACACGGATCTTGGCGTGCGCCCGGGTGGTGATCGTGGCGTCGTTGGCCGTCGCAGTGACATCGGAGGTGCGCCGCACCAACCTCGTGCCGAGCAGCGTGTCCGTCCCTGCCGTGCCGGTTGTGTTGAGTGCGTACAGGTACATCACGATCGGCGCCCGTGCGGCAATGAGCTCGGTGCGATGAAAGTGGAAGTATGCCGTCCGGAACGTGAACGACTCGACGCCCGGCACTCCGCGCGGCCCTCCCAATGTGACGAGATAGCCCCGCGGACCGGCGCCGGCATCCGGATCGTCGGACGTGCCCCAGAAGTCGAGCTTGCCGGGAGCCGGCGAGGTCGCGGACAGGAAGGTCCCGCCCGGCGAGCCAGCGGCTTCGGGATAGTGGATGAAGCCCTTCGGCCAGCCCGAAGACCGCTTGATGTGTCGCCAGTCAAAGGTGCCGCCGAGGCTGTCCTCCGACACCACGATCGAGCCGTCGGTCTTGACCCGCTCGACGTACGCCACGTGCCCATGCGTCGGGTGCCTCTTCGACACCCACCAGGCAACGGCGCCCACCGACGGGCGATCGTCCACCGGCACTCCCGCTGCCTTGGCAGCAGTGCCCCAGGTCTGCGATCCGGCCGTGCCGGGCGGTCGCAACACGACGCGCCCGTGGGTCAGGCGATAGGCGATGTAGTTGGTGCAGTTGTGGCCCCGGGTCATCGTCCAGAACGACGATCGGTAGACCGCCGAGTAGCCGAAGCTCGACCGCCCCTCGGCGCGGCAGTTGCCGAATCCCGAGCACATCGTGGGGACCTGCGGGTCAACGCTCGCCCATGCGGGCGCAGGCAAGGCCGTCATCACGATGACCCCGACCAGCAGTCCTGCCAGTCGTACTGGCCAATGCGCTGTGCGCATTGCTCCCTTGCCGTTCTCCCCCGAGCTCCACTCCCAAGCCCACTCCCATAGGCCCATCCCTCATACCGAGAGTAAGCACCAAAGCGCGATCGTCGCTGCGAATTGCACAAATTACGAAGTGATCGAGTACTGCTTCAGCTTGCTCGCCAGATCGCTCAGCTTCGGATTGATCATGTCGAGATAGATCCGCTTGGACCCGTGGGTCGTCGGATGCGTCCCGCCAGGTTGGAGGTAGGCGTCGCCGGCAGAGTTGGCCTGCCGGAGCGCGGGAACGTCGATCCAGCGAAAGCCGTAGTGAAGGGCCCACTTCGCGACCATCGGACGTATGTAGGCACGCTCGGCGGTGTAGGCCGTCCCCCACGGGGTGAAGACGAAGACCTTGTGCCGATTGACGTGCATCGTGTTGATGACCGCACGAAGGTCGTGCAGGTAGGTCCGGATGTGGCTCTCGGTCGTTGCCCTGCTGGCTGGCACGGCTTTTCCGTGGACACAGTGGCGGAAGTCGTTGCGACCGCCTTCGATGATGAGCAGACGCCACGGCGTCTTGCGAATGTCGGCGAGGCGCTGGCCGAATGTCGTACCACTGCACTCGGTGTGGCCGTTGGCGGCGTAACCGACGCGCATCATCCCGCTGCCCGACTCCGCGGACAGGATCGGCGGTGGCGTGTCATAGGCATCGACGAGATAGGCCCACCAGGCCTTCGGCGTGGTGGCGGTCTCGGTCTGGGAGTAGCGGAGCGGATCGGAGATCGAGTCGCCGACGATCATGATCTGCGGGCCGGCCGGCGTGGTCGGAGGGTCTTCCGCAGAGGCGACCGACGGCGTCGCGAGGCAGGCAACGCCCAGGACGAGCAGGCACACGACCAGGCGATTCCTCACGGCCACCCTTTCGGCGGATCTGACAATTCGGGACAGTATGTCATCCGCGAGCTCAGGTGAGGTCGCGAATCACCGCGTCGGCGAGCAGACGTCCTGATCGGGTCAGCACGAGCCGATCG
Source organism: Nocardioidaceae bacterium (assembly GCA_033850895.1). Classification (GTDB taxonomy): domain Bacteria; phylum Actinomycetota; class Actinomycetes; order Propionibacteriales; family Nocardioidaceae; genus Aeromicrobium. The sequence goes on from JAWWPE010000129.1 coordinate 9,715, forward strand.
GTCGCGACCTCGACGAGTCCGCGCTCCGCCAGGTCGGGGACGTCGGCCTTGGCCTCGGCGCTCAGCGCATCGAGTGCCAGACCGGTGCGCAGGCGGGTCTCGAGCATGATCCGCTCGAGGCGGGCCGTGGCCGCGTCGATCGTTTCACCGTCGTGACGCGGGGGCTCCCCCGCCGACAGGCGTTGCGCGTACGCGGCCGGGTGCTTGACGTTCCACCACCGCTCGCCGCCGACATGGGAATGTGCGCCGGGCCCGATGCCCCACCAGTCGAGGCTCCGCCAGTAGAGGACGTTGTGCCGACACTGCGCGGACTCATCGCGCGCCCAGTTGGAGAGCTCGTACCACTCCAGGCCTGCCGCCGAGAACAACTCGTCGGCCAGGACGTACTTGTCGGCCGTCTCGTCGTCGTCGGGCATCACGACCTCGCCACGCCTGACCTTGCGGGCGAACGCGGTGCCCTGCTCGACGATGAGGGCGTACGCGCTGATGTGATCCGGCTCCAGCGCAATGGCCTGCTCGACGCTGGCACGCCAGTCGTCCATCGACTCGCCGGGCGTGCCGTAGATCAGGTCGACACTGAGCTGATCGAATCCGGCTTCGCGGGCCCAGCGCACGGCCTGGGGCACATTGGCTGGATCGTGGGTGCGGTCCAGCGTCGCCAGGACGTGCGGCACAGCCGATTGCACCCCGAACGAGATGCGGGTGAAGCCGCCGGCGCGCAAGGTGGCCAGTGACTCGGGCGTGACACTGTCGGGATTGGCCTCCGTGGTGACCTCGACGCCCTCGGCAAGCCCGAAGGTGTTTCGGATCGCGCTCAGCATGCGTACGAGGTCAGCCGACGGCAGCTGCGTGGGTGTGCCGCCGCCGAAGAACACCGTCTCCACCGCTGGCGCATCGGCCAAAGTACGGGCCGCGAGCTCGATCTCGCTGATCGCGGTGTCGGCGTACGACGTCCGCGTCGCGCCCTCGCCAAGCTCGTCGGCCGTGTAGGTGTTGAAGTCGCAATAGCCGCAGCGCACCGAGCAGAACGGCACGTGGACGTAGACACCGAAGGACCGCTCACCCGAGGCGGGGAGCGGTCCTTCGGTCAGTGGCACTGGCTAAGCGTAGAAGCCGTCGAGCACGTCGCGGTAATTCTCCTCGACGACCTTGCGCTTGACCTTCATGCTCGGCGTGAGCTCACCGGACTCGATCGAGAGGTCGTGGTCAAGGATCTTGAACTTCTTGATCGTCTCCCAACGGTTGATCTTGGCGTTGAGCTCGTCGATCTGACCGGCGATCACCGCGTTCATCTCCGCCGACGTGACCACCTCTTTGTAGGACTTGCCGGCCATGCCGTTCGAGGCAGCCCACTCGGTCACCGCGTCAGGATCCAGGGTGATCAGTGCCGAGCAGAAGTTGCGCTCGTTGCCGTGCACGACGATCTGACTGGTCAGGGCGCTGATGCCCTTGAACGTGCCCTCGATGTGCGGCGGCGCGACGTACTTGCCGCCGGACGTCTTGAACAGCTCCTTCTTGCGGCCGGTGATGAACAGGAACCCGTCCTCGTCGATGCGACCCTCGTCGCCGGTGTGCAGCCAGCCGTCCTTGGTCAACGAGGACGCGCTCTCCGCGTCGAGGTTGTGATAGCCCTGCATGATGTGCGGACCCTTGATCAGGACCTCACCGTCCTCGGCGATCTTGGCCTCACTGCCCGGGAACGCCGTGCCGACCGAGCCGAGCTTGAAGTTGTCGGGCGAGTTGACGAACGCACCGGCCGACGTCTCGGTGAGGCCGTAGCCCTCGAGGATCAGCACTCCCGCGGCGTGAAACCACTCGGCGATGTCGGGCGACAGTGCCGCGGCGCCGGAGATGAAGAAGCGCACCCGGCCGCCGAAGCGTTCGCGCACCTTGGAGAACACCAGCTTGTCGGCGACCGCGAACTGCGCCTTCAGCACCGGCGAGACGCTCTTGCCCGAGCGCACGGCCCGTGAGTGCTTGATACCGACGCCTTCGGCCCACTTGAAGATCTTGAGCTTCGCCCCGCCCTCCGCCTCGGTCATGCCGACGATGCGTCCGTAGGCCTTCTCGAAGATGCGCGGGGCGGCGCCCATGAAGGTGGGCTTGACGACGGCGAGATTGTCGACGATCTTCGGCACCCGGCCGTCGATCGCGGTGGCGAAACCGATCTCGAGCTGGGTGGTCAGCAGCACCTTGCCGAACGAGTGCGCCATCGGCAGCCAGAGGAACTGCACGTCGTCCTCGGTCAGGATGTCGGCGGCCGTCATGACCGCGCCTTCGTACGTCCAGCCGTCGTGGCTGAGGCGTACACCCTTGGGGCGGCCCGTGGTGCCGGACGTGTAGATCAAGGTTGCCAGTGAGTCCGGCCTGGTTGCTTCCACACGGTCAT
>JAWWPE010000142.1:0-5949 GCA_033850895.1 Nocardioidaceae bacterium
GGCGTTGGAAATAGCCGAGGGTGCCGAGCACCGCGAGAGCCGCGACCTTCGCGAGCACCAGGCGGCCGTACCACGACCCGAAGACCTGGTCGAACGAGCCGAGGCGTACGGCGGCGTTGACCACGCCGGAAGCGCCCACGATCACGAAGGCCCAGATCGCCAGGGTCGAGAAGCGAGTGATCGCCGGTTCCAGGCGCTTGCTGCCGCGGATCGCGACCCAGCCGAGTGCGGTGAGCCCGCCGACCCAGAGGGTGACCCCGACGAGGTGCAGCACCAAGCTGGTGGTGGCCAGGTCGTGCGAGCCCGACGAAGCAGCGTGGCCGGTGAGCGCGATCGGTGCCAGGGCCGCCAGCGAGACGCCGAGAACGCCGGCGAGTGCACGTACGCCCAAGGTCCACCGGACGGCGACCGCGACGAAGGCGGCGAGCAACGCCTGCAACAAGATCGCTCGCCCGAGGGACTGGACCTGGACGAATGACGAAACCTGGGCCCACGAGAGGCCCGGAAGTGGCTCGGCCAGGATGTCGGAGACAGTCAGGAAGAACAACGCCACGCTCGCGGTCGACCAGACCATCGCCCAACGCGACGCGATACGTACGGCCTGGACCGACAACCCTTCGACCTCATCACCGCTCGATGGGAGCAGGAACACCGCAGCGACCAAGAAGCCGATGACCATCACGGCCGAGAGATCGGTCAACACCTTGACGAACGGCAACGCCCAGCCGACGAGCTGGCCGGGGTCGGGAATGCCGGCGGGCGCCTTGACCGGTGCCCCACCACCTATCGAGAGGCACAGCCACAGGCTCGCGCCCGTCAGCATGAAGGCCAGGATCAGGTCACGCGTCGTGCGAGTCACTGCGCCTCCTCAGTGGTGCCAACAGCAGAGCAATCGCGACCGCCGCGGCGAGGATGCCCCAGAAGAGGTGCCCACTGTGACGGTGCACGAACGTCGAGCTGGACGGCGTCGACACCTGCTTGACGATTTTGCCGGTGGTGACCGAGTAGTGGAATGTGCCCTCGACGGGATGGCCATCGGCCGACACGACACGGTACGAAACCGCATAGCGCCCCCGTTTTCCGACGTCCGCGACGGTTGCGGTGATCCGGTGGTCGATCGCGGTCGCCTTCGAGGTGGTGACCTTCTTGCCGTCCGGCGACTGCACCGCGATGAACGCCGGCGTGCCGATGTTCTCGTTGAACGTCAGCGTGATCCGGTGCGGCGCGCTCGCGAAGGAGGCGCCGTCCTTGGGGGTGGTCCCGACCAGCACCGCATGGGCGCTGGCCGGGATCGTCCACAGCATGGCGATCAGGACCGCCATGGCTGTCGCTCGAAGCGAGAAATTACGCACGACGACGATTCTGTCGCAGGACGACAACCGCAGTTGCCACGGCAACCACCAAGGCACTTCCGGCGAGCCAGTCGGCGGTGCGAGTCGAGTGATCGGCATCAGTCTTCGGGGGCGCAGCCAGCTCGAGTGACGGGGCCGGGTGTTCCGCTTCCTTGTCACCCCTCTGGATCTGGTCCCAGGTCACGACCTGTCCGTCGCTGTACTTCTGCACGGCAACGAACGTGATCTTGTCGGCGTCAGGGACGGGACCCACGGCGAGCGCGAACTCGTCGAATTCGTTCGGGGCGACCCCGCCTGCGTTGGCGGTCCAGGTCACGGATCGCACCGCCTTGGTCACCGTGAACTCACCCACCTTCGCCGGTTTGGCCAACTTCCTGGTGTCGACTGCAACTTTCCAGCCGGGCTTGGTCTGGGCACTGACGTACGCGAAAGGTGTCTTCGCCGGAAGGGTGATCGTGACCGACGTGGTGGAAGCCGTGTCGGACTCGGTGGGCACGCGAAACACCAGCTTCGCGGACTCGGCGCCGGGTGTTGCATCGGCGGAGCTGACTTGGATGTGGGCATAGGCAGCGGAGCCCATACCGATCAGCACAACGGCAGCGAGGACAGCGCCGGAGCGCAGGGCAATTCGTTTCAAGGGGTGATTCTTTCTGTGAGAGGGAAGGCAGATCGGTCTTACGACGCGATCGGCGGTCCCCTCTCGAGGCGTGAGTACGCCAGGAACACGTCGGTGAGCGGCAGGTGCCGGTGCACCAAGGAGATGGGGCGGACGGCAGGAACCGCGCCAACGCGCAGGAGCCCAGGCGCCGCGCGGAGTCCGAGACGTTCGGCAACCTGCCAGACGAATGCCTCTCCGCGGGTCAGCACCGCCACGCTGGCGATCGTCGCGATGATGTGAGTCGTCACCATCAGGGCCGACATGTGCATCGTGGTGCTGCCGAAATGTACGCAGACCTGGCACAGCAGCAGAAGGCCGACCAGCTGGCTCATCGTGACCCGCCGGGCCGCCAACGACCAGGCGACGAGCGCCGATCCGAGAAAGGCGATCAGCGCTGTGTTCGTGGGGATGACGCCGCCTCCGGCGAGGTGTCCGAGCGCTGCCGTGACCGTACACACCAGGGCCGCCGCGACCGACCTGGCGAGGCGCACGGGCCACGCGATCGCGCGCGCCGCAGCGCAGTCGACGGGGCGGGACACGACGTCAAGGCTAACCTGCCCACCGGCTGCGGGGACTGCCACCCATCGGGCGTTAGCCTGAGCCCATGAACAGCAATTCCAGCTCATACATCAAGCTCGACGAGGAGTGGGGCGCCCACAACTACCACCCCCTCCCCGTCGTCATCGCCGAGGCCGAGGGGGCGTGGGTCACCGACGTCGACGGCAATCGATACCTCGACTTCCTGTCGGGTTATTCCGCGCTCAACTTCGGCCATCGTCACCCGAAGCTGATTGCTGCGGCCCACGAACAGCTCGATCGACTGACGTTGACGTCACGGGCATTCCACAACGACCAGTTCGGCGCCTTCTGCCGCGAGCTGGCGGAGCTGACCGGCACCGAGATGGTGCTGACCATGAACACCGGCGCCGAGGCCGTCGAGTCGGCCATCAAGGTCGCGCGCAAATGGGCGTACGAAGTCAAGGGCGTCGCATTCGACAGTGCCGAGATCATCGTCGCCGCAGGCAACTTCCACGGTCGCACCACGACGATCGTCTCGTTCTCAGACGATCCGGTCGCCCACGACAACTACGGACCGTTCACCCCTGGCTTCATCACTGTGCCGTACGGCGATGCCCAGGCGATCCGGGACGCGATCGGGCCCAACACGGCGGCGGTCCTGATGGAGTCGATCCAGGGCGAGTCAGGTGTCATCGTGCCGCCCGAGGGATTCTTCGCCGAGGTCCGCGGCATCTGCAACGACAACAACGTGCTGCTCGTCGCCGATGAGATCCAGTCGGGCCTGGCCCGCACCGGCAAGCTGTTCGCCCTCGACCACGACAACGTACGTGCCGATCTCTACACGTTGGGGAAGGCCCTCGGCGGCGGCATCATCCCGGTCTCCGCCGTCGTCGGACGCGCCGACGTCCTCGGCGTGCTCAAGCCCGGCCAGCACGGCTCGACGTTCGGCGGCTACCCGGTCGCGTGTGCGGTCGGCCGCGCCGTGGTCGAGCTGCTGCAGACCGGTGAGTTCCAGGAGCGTTCCGAAGAGCTGGGCAAGCATCTGCACAGCCGCCTCGAAGACCTGATCGGCCACGGCGTTGCGGCCGTGCGTGGACGCGGTCTGTGGGCCGGCGTCGACATCGATCCCGCCGCCAAGACCGGACGTGAGGTGTCGATGGCCCTGCGCGATCGTGGCGTGCTGTGCAAGGAGACCCACGAACGTACGCTCCGGATCGCTCCCCCGCTGGTGATCACCCGCGAGGAGCTCGACAGCGCGATCGACGCGTTGGTCGAGGCGCTGGACGCCTGATGGTCAGCACCCGTACGCAACAGGTCGCCGACCTGTTCGACCTGGTCGCGCCGACCTACGACCAGGTGGGGGTCGACCTCTTCCAGCCGATCGCGCAGCGACTCGTCGAGCTGCTCCACCCAGGTCCGGGTGATCGCGCGGTCGACCTCGGCTGCGGACGCGGTGCCCTGACGATCCCGCTCGCCGAGGCCGTCGGACCGGATGGCACGGTGACGGCCGGCGACGTGTCCCCCGCCATGGTCGAGGCGGCGCAGCAGGCAACGCGGCACCTTCCGCAGGTGACCGTCGAGCACCTCGACGCGGGTGAGCCCGACCTTTCGTCGCAATCCGCCGACATCGTCGCCGCCTCCCTGGTGATCTTCTTCCTTCCGGAGCCGGCGGACGCGCTGCAGCGGTGGGTCCGGCTGCTCGTGCCCGGCGGACGGATCGGGCTCACCACCTTCGGCGCCCAGGACGAGGTGTGGAAGTCCGTTGACGCGTTGTTCGATCCGTACCTCCCAGCCGACATGCTCGATGCCCGGACGAGCGGCGCACGCGGACCGTTCGGGAGCAGCGACGCGACCAGCGAGCTGCTTCGCTCGGCCGGGCTCACCGCCGTCGAAACCCTGGTCGAGCCGTTGACGGTCTCGTTCGACGATCCGGAGATGTGGCGTCGCTGGACGATGAGCGTAGGCCAGCGACGGATGTGGGGCTTCGTCCCGGACTCGGAAAGGCCAGAGCTGTTCGCCCGCGCAGCAGCCCTGCTCGGGGCGGCGCGCGACGGAGTCGGACCGATCCGGCTGCGCCAGGATGTGCGCTACAGCCTCGGGACTGCTCCGCTCAGCTGAAGAAGGTCGCTCCACCGGGCGGTGCCGGCGACATCTCTGAGTCCGCGTCCGTGAACGGCGTGCCGCCGGCGAAGCGGTCGATGACCTCGCGGTAGGGCAGCACGCGGTAGGGCAACGGCGAGCTCGCCGCCCGGCGAGCCAGCGACTCCCACGGGATGGCGCCGGGCGAGGCGACGACCAGGATGTTGCCGAATCGCCGTCCCTTCAGCGTTGCCGGTTCGGCGCTGATCATGACGTTCGGGAATTCGTCCCGGACCCCCCTCAGCACGCGGCGAACGTACGCGAACGGGGCGCGGTCCGCGAGGTTGAGCAACAGCAGTCCGTCGTCGGCCAGCACGGTGGCGGCTTGCCCGAAGAACTCGGCGGTGACCAGCTCGGCCGGTATGCGCGCTCCGTCGAATGCATCGAGCACGATGATGTCGGCGAAGTCGGCGCGCATCGCGTTGAGCCCGTCTCGGCCACCGACGGCGCGTACCTTGATGCCGCTGTTGCGCGGCAGCGGCAGCCGTTCGCGTACGAGCGCCGTCACCTGCTCGTCGGGCTCGAGCACGATCTGCGCGGACCGAGGCCGAGTCGCGGCGACATATCGCGGCAGGGTCATGGCCGCACCACCGATGTGCACGAACCGCAACGGCTCCCCCGGCATTCCGTAGGCATCGATCACGTCCGCGATGCGCTGGACATAGTCGAACTCCAGCAGGGTCGGATCGTCCAGGTCGACGTACGACTGGTCCGTGCCGTCGATCCGCAGGACGAACCCGCTGGCGCGATCACGGTCCGGGACGATCTCGATCCGGCGCTCCGTCACCTGGTCACTCGACCAGACCTGCGGCCTCGAACGTGATGCCGATTTCGCGACGAATCGCATCCATGGCCTCCATCGAGACGATCGACGACACAAGAGTGCGAATCGGCGTCTGGGTCTCCCCCGCGGCGATCCGTCGGGCCGCCTCCGCGGCCTGGTAGTGCAGCCCGGCGACCTGATCACCGAATGGTTCTTCGTACGTGAGCGTGGCGGCGCGATCCGCCGACGTGACGGTGAGTGGCCCCGGCGAGTTGTGCAACGCCTCCACGGTGAGAACGCCCTCGGTGCCGACGATCTTGATCTCGTTGCGCGTCCAGCCGTACACGGTCGTAGCAATGACCGACATCGCGCCTTCGGCGTGGGTCATCGTCGCCGCGAGCTGGCCGTTGACGCCGTGCGGGTCGGGCTGGCCGACGGCCGCGACCGTCGCGGCCGGTCCGAGCAACGACGTCACATAGGCGACCGGATACGTGCCGAGGTCGAGCAGCGGTCCGCCG
>JAWWPE010000189.1:0-3053 GCA_033850895.1 Nocardioidaceae bacterium
CGGCCTCTTCCACTCCTACGCGATCGTGGTCGACTACCTCAACAACGTCGGGCTGCGTGCCCGCGACCCGTTCGACTGCCCACTCTCGGCACAGCTGCGCGACGGCAGCATCTGACTTCGCTGATCAGCTCTTGTTGACCACGGTCAGCAGCACGACCGAGTCCTCGAGCGCCTCAAGCGTGTGGGGCGCATCCGGCACGGCGATCAGATGTCCGGCGGCCCCGTCCCAGGCAGCATCGCCGGCCGCGATGCGTACCCGTCCGTGGAGGACGTGCACGGTGGCCTCGCCGGGATTGGCGTGCTCGTCGAGCGCACGTCCCGAGGCCAGGGCGATCATGGTCTGACGGAGCCGGTGCTCGCGACCGCCGAAGACCGTATGACCGCTGCGACCGCTGGACGCGGCGACGGCGAGCTCGAGCTGTTCACGCGCCAGAGCGGTGAGCGAGATGTTGGACATGGGTCTCCCTGAGGTCAGATGGACTGACGGTAGCCGAAGAACTCGTGGTCCTGGTTGTAACCACCCTGCCCGCCACCGAGCTCGGCGAAGTCGGCCACGAACTCGACGCCCTTGATCCACTTGACCTGCTTGAAGCCGAGCTGGGTCTCATTGCGAAGACGCAGGGGCGCTCCGTGACCGAAGGAGAGCGCAGCGTCGTTCATGTCGTACGCCAGCATCGTCAGGTGATAGCCCATCTGCTCGATCGGGTGCGCGTCGTAGTAGATGCCGCCGTCGGAGCCGTCGCCGAGTGAGTAGAACACCACCCACCGTGCCTCCGGCAGCGGTCGCACCAGCTCCATGATCGAGGCCATCGAGACTCCGCCCCATTTCGCGACGCCGGACCAGCCCTGGATGCAGAAGTGCTGGGTGATCTGGTCGTGGTGCGGCAGTGCGCGCAGCTCGGCGAGGCTCAGCTCGACCGGTGCTTCAACGAGTCCATTGATGCGCAGGCGGTAATCCGCGAAGCCGTCCGCCTCCAGGGCCCGATACTCCTTCGTCTCCGGGTACTGGCCGTTGTGCCAGAAGTACGGCGAGATGTCGTTCTCCCCGTACTGGCCGGGCTTGGAGTCGAGGTGCTCGAACCAACGCTGCGCCGGGCCGATCAGGGCGAAACCCGCCCGCTGCACGAACCGGGGGTGGCGCAGGGTGAATGGCGTCGCGGCGAGCCAGCCGGCCGCCGCGACCGCCATCGCGACCAAGAAGATCCACAAGCCGGTCCAGCTGCCGTCATCTCGGGCGGCGAAGATGTGGTTGAGATTGCCCTGCAGTCCGGTCGTGAAGACCAGCGTGACGTGCATGGCGATGAAGAACAGGAACCACGCGAAGACCAGGAAGTGCAACGACCGGGCGGTCTGGATGCTCAGCACTGAGCTGATCCGCCGGAACCGCGTCGAGAGTGCGGGCGACATGCCGAGCCCGGTGATCAAGGCCAGGGGGGCGGCCACGAACACGGTGAGGAAGTACGCCAACAGCTGCAGGCCGTTGTAGCTGACCCAACCCGTCTCAGCCGGCCAGTCCAGCGAGGCGTACTGGATCATCGTCGACAACGCGTTGGGGAAGACGTCCCACGACGTCGGGACGATGCGGTGCCATTGGCCGGTCGCGAACAGCAGGACATAGAAGATGAGGCCGTTCGCGAGCCATACGACGTTGACGCCGAGGTGCCACCACCGTGCCAGGCCGATCGAGTGACGCAGGCCGGGGAGGCCGACCTGCTGCGGCAGGCTGATGGAGTCCTTCTTGGCGGTCCACAGCGGGTCGGGCGGCACGGGCTTCTGGATACGGAACCAGTCCTTGCCCGGCGTGCTGTGCCTCGTCCAGTACAGCCGTGGATGATCGGTGAGGATCTGGATGCCGGACCTCACGATGAAGATCATCAGGAACAGGTTGAGGAAGTGCTGGGCGCCGAGCCACGCGGGAAGGCCGGCGTGTCGTTCGGCGCTCGGGGTGAGGTCAGCTCCCGGGTGCCGTGCGATGAACGATGACACCGTGCTGGTGTCGCGAAGGGCTTGGGCGATCGCCACCACCAGGAGGAGCGCGCCGAAGCCGATCGGGATCAGCCAGAGCAGGTTGAACCAGCGATCGCGACCGATCCTGATCCGAGGCGCGACACCCCTCGAGGATGGAATCGATCCCGCGAATGTCGCCGGGTCGATGACCTCCTCGCCGACCGTGAGCTGGTCACGGAAGCTCGTCGAGGCGTTGAACGGGGACCGGCCGGTGGGCTCTTTCGTCGGGGACGTCACCCTTCACCATCGCGCACATGTGGGCGAGCGCCTAACGTGCCGACCTCACGCGGTGGTGTAGATGGACCACGCCGTTGTCGAAGCGGCGCTCGTCCATCAGCTCGAGGTCGAGGCGTACGTCCGGGAGTGCGGGTTTGCCGGCGCCGATCAGGACCGGCGACATCAGCAGATGGATCTCGTCGACGAGCCCCGCCGCGATCGCCTGCCCGGCGAGATCGGCGCCTCCGATGGTGAGATCACGATCAGCGGAGGCCTTGAGGTCGCGGACCGTGTCGGGGTCGAAGCTGCGCTCTATCCGGGTGTTGGGCGTCGTCGGCGCATCGAGCGTCGTGGAATAGACGATCTTGTCGGCGGCCCGCCAGAGCTCCGCGAAGTCCCGCATGACCGGCGGCTCGTCGTCGAGCGGCATCGTCTCCCACGCGGCCATGACGTCGTACAGCCGACGTCCGTAGAGGTACGTGCCGATCGGACGTTCGAGATCGTTGACGAAGGCGTGCACCTCCTGGTCGGGCATGCACCAGTCGAAATTGCCGTCGGTGTCCTCGATGAATCCGTCGAGCGACGTGATCGCGGTGTAGATCAGCTTGGCCATGGCCCAATCTTGCACAGTCTCCATCCGACCGGGTCTCGTAGGATTGCCGGGTGACTGACTGGGTGACGATCTCGTCGCTGGCCACCGCCGGCGGCACCTTGGCGCTGGCCGTGTCGACGTTCGCTGCGGTCCGGTCGTCGAATCGTTCGGCGCGCACCACCGAGCGCGCGCTCCTTGCCGGGATCCGGCCGCTCATCGTTCCTTCCCGCCTGTCCGA